>JAIXVY010000446.1 GCA_027482505.1 Opitutaceae bacterium
CGGCCGCACCTCCTACTTCACCCAAGCCACCTCCACGATCGGCTTTGATGGCGACACCGCCGACACGCTCAGCTCGGCCAACCGCTCCACCATCAACACCCAGATCCTCTCCCTGATCAGCGGCACAGGAGGTTTCGTGGGCCAGGCCGACTTGGGCGGCAACAGCGCCGCGCTGCTGAATTCCAACACCAACAGCTGGTCTGGAAAAACGGCCGGTTCCACGGATTTCGGCGTTTTCGGCAATCCCAACGAAATCGACACCCGCATCAACGGCTCGACCACCTACGCGGACCTTTACCGGATGGTGAACAGCACCACCAACGCGGTCACCCCGGCGAACGCCCAAATCGCCAACACAGTCGGGACAGGGCAGTTTGTCGCCACAATCCAGATCACGTCGAACGGCGTTCTCAGCACCACCGCGGCGTCGCCCATTCCCGAGCCCTCGAGCTTCGCCGCCCTGGCCGGCGTCGCCGCGCTCGGCTTCGTCGCGACCGGCCGTCGTCGCCGCGCCTGATTACGGACCCGCCCCCACCACTCAGAATTTGTTTCGCAACTAAACCTATGAACACCCGTAAATCCCTCCTCGTCGCGGCGGCCGCCTTTTTCGCCACCGCCGCCTCTTCTTTCGCCGATGTCACCGTCGTGCTCACCGGCTCCACCGCCTTCCGCGCGGCGGTCAACGATTCCATCAAGGCCATGCTGACGGGCGAGACCGTCCGCTTCGTGCCGGGCTCCTCCTCGGGCCTCAACAACTCCAACACCGCCATCTTTCGCGGCACGCATGCCACTCTCGGCACCGTGACCATCCAGACCGCCTGGAGCGGATCGGGCACGGGCGTCTCGGCCTTGGTCGCGAATTCCGATGTCAACGTCCTCCCGCTCGCCGTCCTCAACGAAGGCACGGCCGGCACCGAGGCGGCAGCCGTTGCCACGACCACGGTGGCAGCCAAGGCCACCTTCGCTTTTTCCGATGTGAAGCAAGAGTCGACGACCGCCGCCAACCTCGCCGCGCTACCCGCCCCCAGCGCCGTCGGCATCATTCCTTTCATCTTCGTCGCGAGTGAAAGCGCCCCCGCCGGCATCACCAACATCACCGACCAGCAGGTCTATCAGCTCCTCAACGCCGGCTTCGTGCCCGCCTCCCTCCTGAGCGGCAACCCCGCCGACGACAGCATCGCCATCCATCCCGTTGGACGCGACTCCGGCTCCGGCACCCGCATCACCGTGCTGGCCGAGACCGGCTATGGCATCAACAATGCCGTGAACCAGGCCCTCCCCACCTCCACGGGCACGGGAGCCAATGTCGTTCTCACCAGCGCCGGAGAAGGTGGCCGTGGCAACGGCGGCGAAACCAGCGGCGGCACCTTGGCCACCTGGCTCAGCGGCACGAGTTCCGGCTTCGCCCTCGTGGGTTACGTCGGCGTCAGCGACGCCACCACCGCCCAGACCAACGGCGCCCGCTGGCTCGCCTACAACGGCGCCAGCTACACCCCCGCCAACGTGAAGAATGGCGTCTACACCCTTTGGTCCGAGGTTCAGCTCTATCCCAAGGTGGCTGCGCTCAACGCCAACGAGACCTCCTTCAAGACGCTGTTCCTCTCCCAAGTGGACACCTATCTGCTCTCGAACGAGACCCGCGGCATCGCCCTCTCCTCGATGCGCGTTTCCCGCCCCAGCGACGGCGGCCCCGTCTCCTCCAACCTCTAAGCTGTTTCAAAGCGCTTAGGACATACCCTGGCGTCGGCGCATGCCGCCGACGCCAGTTTTTCGTTTGGACGTGTTTCGCCTCCTTATTCCTCTCCTAGCCGTCTCCTGCGGACTGACGGTATGGTCGCACCTAGACCACTCGCGTGCGCGGCATGGCGAGATCGGTTCCCCGCAGTCCGCCTCCGCTCTGCGCGCCGTGAAAAATCCGGCTTCGTCACCTGCCCGTGCCGACACGCCAGCCGACGAAAACACCAGGCCGAATCCCGCCGGCCTCGTTGCCGCCGAAGCGCCGCGGCTCTCTCCCCGCAAAGACCTGGCCCTGTCGGCTGTTCAACCGCGGGAGTCCGCCGAAGCTTCCCATCCCGTCCGGCCTGCAGGGTCGCGCCAGCCCGAGACCGCGTCGTCACGCGCCAACGCTTCTTCGGTTCCCGCCACGCCCGGGCGCCCTCACGCCCGCGTCCGATCAGGCGCGGCCGCCCCCATTCCCGCCTTGCTCGCCCCTGATCTGTCTTCGCTCCCCCTCTCGCCTGAACAATCGACCGACATAGCCGTTCTCGCGGACCAACTCCTCGACCTTATCCCGGCGACCCCGGACGCGACGGAAAAAGCTCCCGATGAAGTGGCGGCTGAAATCACCAAGGCCGCCCGGGAAACCGAACAACGCTACCGCTTCCTCTACGGCGACTATGCCCTGGCCGAACTCCGCCGTCTGGCCCACGCGCAACTCGCCCCGCCCGCCTCGATGCCATGATCAGCCAACCGGCACCACGTCCCACGCCGATGCCCTCGCGCGGCCTGCTTCTGCTGACCTCGCTTTGGAGCGTCGCCTGCGCCCTGCCCGGCCTGGGCGCTCAAACGGCGGAAACCGCTCCCGCCGCCCGCCCGACAGAGACGCGTCTTTTCATCCGCGAGATCCGCGTCAAAGGCGCCACCCTGATCCCCTCGCCCGAGATCCAGAAGGCCGTCTACCCGTTTGTGGGGCCCGCCCGCACCCTGGCCGACCTCGATGCGGCGCGGGAGGCCCTGCAAAAACTGTATCAAGAAAAAGGATACCAATCCGCGCAGGTCGAGATCCCGCCGCAGAACGCCGGCCGGGGCGTTCTATTCCTGAAGGTCTCCGAGGCGCGCGTGGGCAAGCTGCGCGTGGTCGGCTCCCGCTACAACGACGTGGAGCGCATCCGCGACGGCGCACCCTCCCTGCGCGAGGGAACCGTCCCGGATTTCAACCAGGTAAGCCGGGATATCGTTGCGCTCAACCAACGGCCTGATCGACGCGTCACCCCGGAGATCCGCCCCGGCGCCGCGTCCGGAACCATCGACGTCGACCTCAAGGTCGAGGACTCCCCGCCCCTTTCCGCGAGCGTGGAGCTCAACAACCGCTACAGCGCAGACACCACCCGTCTCCGGCTCAATGCGTCCGCCTCCTACGACAACCTTTGGCAGGCGGGCCACGCCCTGGGAGGCAGCCTCCAGACCAGCCCGGAATCGTGGTTCGACGAGGTCATGGTCTACTCCGGTTTCTACCGCGCGCCCGTCTCGGGCTCGCCGGACTGGACGGTCCAAGCCTCCGCCACCAAGCAGGACAGCAACATCTCCACCCTCGGCGGCGCGGCGGTCGCCGGTCGCGGCGAGATCTACAGCCTGCGCGCCACGCGTGTTCTTCCGTCCAGCCCCGGCTTCTACCATTCGGCCAGCATGGGCCTCGAACGAAAGCACTTCGTCCAGCAGGTGAACTCCGCGGGGGCAAACACCCGCACCCCCGTCCTCTATTTTCCCCTCGGCTTCGTCTACAGCGGTTTCCTCGATCGCGAAAAGGTCGCGACCGAGTTCTACCTTGGCGCCACCCTCAACGTGCGCGGGCTCGGGAGCGACTCGCGGGAATTCGACGCAAACCGCTTCGACGCCGAACCCGGCTTCCTCACGTTGCGCGGGGATGTTTCCCAGAACTGGAAACTGGGAGGAGGGTTCACCCTCACTCCCCGGCTGCAGGGCCAGGTCGCCAGCGGGCCCCTGATCAGCAACGAACAATTCGCCGCCGGCGGCCTGGACACCGTTCGCGGATATCTCGAGGGCGATGCGCTCGGCGACTTTGGCGGAGTCGCAGGCCTCGAGGCCGCCACGCCCTCCCTGCTCGCCGGCAAACCCGGCGCGCCGCGCCTCACCGCGCATGTTTTCGCCGAGGCGGGCCTGCTGTATCTTGGCGAGGCCCTGCCCGAGCAGACCGACCACTTCGAGCTGGCCAGCGTGGGCGTGGGGCTCCGCGCCGGCTTCACCCGCCACCTAGACGGCTCGCTCAATTTCGCCGTGCCGCTTCTGGACGAGGGCCGCACCGAGGCGGGCGATGTGCACGTCATCTTCGTGATCCGCGGCCAGCTCTGAATCCGTCCACCAATCTCACCTTTTTTATCCAGATGAAGAACCCGCTTAGCTTCTCCCGCCCCGCCGGCGCGCTTGCCTCCGCTTTCCTCGCGCTCCTCGCCATCGGTCTCGCTCCCGCCGCGCGCGCCGAGTGGTGGGACGCCCAGTGGCCTCTGCGCAAGGCCGTCGTTCTCGATGCCTCGGCCACGGGCGTGGCCGTCGACTCGCCCACCGGCCCCCTGCCCGTCCTCGTGCGCCTGCACGGCGCCAATCATCAATTCGCCGCCGCCGCGCCGGACGGTCGTGACCTTCGTTTCATCGCTTCCGATGGCAAAACCCTTCTGCCCGCCCATGTCGAAAGCTTCGATCCGCTCCTGAACGAGGGCTTCGCCTGGGTGCTGGCCCCCGAGTTGAAGCCCGGCGCACGCGTCGAACTCGCGCTCTACTACGGCAAGCCGGACGTCGGTCCCGCCTCCGGCCAGGCCCTCTACGATCCCGAGACGCTGCTCGTCTACCATTTCGCCGGGCCCGGCGCGCCCCAAGATGCCAGCGGCAAAGGTCGCCATGCCGCCAACGCCGGCGTGTCCGCGCCCGGCTCCATGATCGGCAACGGCCTTCGCCTCGCCGGAGGAGAACCCGTCCGCGTCGCCGTCGACGACACGCTCAAGCGCCCCGCCGCGCAGCCGCTCACCGTCGCCTTGTGGGCGAAAACCTCCGCGCCGTCAGCACGTTCCGTGCTGCTCCACTGGGGCGACACCACCTCCTACCTTCAGATCGGCCTCGCCGACGGCGTTCCCTACGCGGAAGTCCGCGACCGCGACGCCGCTCGCCGCACGCCCGCCGCCACCCCGGTCTCCGCCGGGGCCTGGAAACATCTTGCCCTGGCCGCCTCGCCCGAGGCCTTGGTCGTATACGTGGACGGAGCGGAATACTCACGCCTGGCCGCTTCCCTGCCCGCCTTGCAGTCCGACCTCCGCCTCGGCGCCGACGCCGTGGGACAAAACGCGTTCTCCGGAGAAATCGACGAACTGTCCCTCTCCTCCGTCGCCCGCCCCGCCTCCTGGATAAAGTTTCTCGCCGTCAGCCAATCCGGCGCGAACGACAGCCTCAAACTGGTCAACATCGGCAACGACGAGGGCGGCGCCTCCGCCAAAGGCGGCCACGGCGGCTTCATCGCCGAGACCCTTGGCCACATGGCCCTCTTCGGCGACATCGCCAAAAACATGATGTTCGACGGCTGGATCGCAGTCGGCTGCTGCGTCATCATGATGATCGTGGGCTGGATCGTCGCGCTCCAGAAATTCGCCTACCTCAAACGCGTCGAGCAGGGCACCGAGGAGTTTCTCGACCAGTGGAAGAAAGTGTCTTCCGACCTGACCGCCCTCGATCACGCCGACAGCGACAACGTAAAGACCTTGGGCGGCAAAGCGGATGCGGCCCGCATACGCCTCATGCAGCAGAGCCCGCTCTACCACATCTACCACATCGGCTCGGAAGAGATTCGCCACCGCCTCCAGGACAAGCGCGGCTTCAACGGCCTCTCCGCCCGCTCCATAACCGCCATCAAGGCCAGCCTCGACGCCGGCCTCACCCGCGAGACCCACCGCCTCAAGTCCGGCCTCGTCTCCCTGACCATCGGCATCGCCGGTGGTCCCTACGTCGGCCTCATGGGCACCGTCGTCGGCGTCATGATCACCTTCGCCGTCATCGCCAAGACCGGCGAGGTCGAGGTCAACTCCATCGCCCCCGGCATCGCCTCCGCCCTGCTCGCAACCGTGTTCGGCCTGCTCGTCGCGATTCCCGCCCTGTTCCTCTACAGTTTCCTCAACAGCCGCATCAAAAACGCCATCTCCGACATGCAGCTCTTCATCGACGAGTTCATCACCAAGATGGCCGAGTTCTACCCCGTCACCGACGCGACCTCCACCCACGCGCCCTTCGTCCTCGGCCGCGCCCGCCGCGACTCCGACGAGGAGGCCCAGCAGGCCACCAAGAAATGAAAGCCGACGACGACGACAAATCCTACGACGACATCAACGTCACCCCCATGGTGGACCTCTACCTGGTCCTCCTTCTCATCTTCATCATCATGACTACGGCGGGGGTCCAGGGGATCAAGGTCGACCTGCCCCGCGGCAGCTCGTCGCCCGCCTTGGGCGGCCCCAAGAGCCGCGCCATCACCGTGAACAACGAAGGCAAGATCTTCCTCGACACCGTCCCGGTCACGCTCGAGCAACTCGAGCAGCGCTTGAACGAACACAAGTCGTCCAACCCCGACTTTCCCGTGGTCGTGCGCGGCGACCGGGGCACCCAATATCAAGGGGTCATGGACGTGCTCGACGTGCTCGGACGCGTCGGCCTCACCCAGATCGGCCTAGCCACCCAGCCTCCGGGCTGATCGCCCCTCCTCATGGAGCGCATCGACGCAGATGAAGTGAAAGCGGGCTTTCTCCGCCGCCATCGCATCAAGCTCACCGTGGCTGCCCTCGCCGCGGTGGGAGTCTTCTTGCTTGTCGCCTACGGACCGAAGGGCTCCTCCGGACCGGCCCTCGCGCCCGCGCCCAAAGTGGTGTCGATCACCCTGCCGCCGCCTCCTCCGCCGCCTCCCCCTCCGCCCAAGCCACGCGAACCCAGGCCCGAGACCCCGCAAGACCAGACCGAGCAAATGATCGCCCAGGAACCGGTCGCCGAAAGCGAGCCGCAACCCTCCGCCGACTCCGCGTCCGACGCGCCCTTGGGCACGGGCGTGACCGGCGACGGTCCCGCGGACGGCTTCGGCCTCGGCACCAAATCCGGCGGCGGCGGCCTCTTCGGCGGCGGCCCCCGCACCGGCGGTTCCGGTTCCCGCTGGGGTTGGTATGCGAGCCAGGTCCAGTCGAGCGTCCAGTCCGCCCTGGGCGCGCACCCCAAGACGCGCTCCCTCGCCCTCGATACCCGCGTGCGCATCTGGCTTTCCTCCGACGGTGCGATAGAGCGCGTCGAGCTCCCCCGCTCCGTCTCGGAGGCCGAGCGCGCCGCGCTGAGCGAGGCGCTCGTCGGCGTGAAACTTCGCCAGGCGGCCCCGGCCGACATGCCCATGCCCGTCGTCATGCGCGTCAACCTCCGCCGCCCGTCCTGATCCCCCCGCAACTTTCCATCGCAGCTTTTTTTCATGAAACACTTCGGCCTACTGCTCTCCTGCGCCGCCCTGTCCGCGCTCGCCTATCCGCTCTCCGCCCAACCCGTGGATAACGACGCGGCCACATCCGCCTCCGCGCCCGAGCTGAACCTGGATTCCTCCCAAAACGCCACGGTCAACCTCGTGCGCCTGCTCGTCAAACAGGGCGTCATCCCGCGCGACGCCGCCGTCGAGCTCATCCGCCAGGCCGAGGCCGAGGCCCGCCAGGCCCGCGCCCAATCCGCCGCGGTGACCGCCGCCGCCGAACAGATCAAACAGGCCGCCGCCGCCGAGATAGAGGCCGCCGATTCGGACGTGCGCGTCACCTACGTCCCCGAGCATGTGCGCCAGGAAATCGCCGCCGACGTGCGCAACGAGATCGCCGCCAAGGCGCGCGCGGAGGGCTGGGGAAAATCGAAGAACGACGAGAGCTCCTGGACCTCGCGCCTTCGTCCCGTCGTCGATCTGCGCGCCCGCTACAACTCCACCAGCTTCGACGACGCCAACGACAACACCGGCGACTTCCCCGACTTCAATTCCATCAACAACAGCTCGGGCGGGGCCATCAACGAGGCCGCCTTCGGCACCACGCCCTACCCCGGCCTGAACGCCGACCAGAATCGTAGCCTGAGCAACATTCGCCTGCGCGCCGGCTTCGAGGCCGACCTCAAGGAGGGCTTCAGCATGGGCGCGCGCCTGGCGACCGGCAGCGGCTCCAGTCCGGTCAGCACCAACCAGACCATCGGCTCGCCCGGCAATTTCTCCAAATACTCCCTCTGGCTCGACCAAGCCTTCCTGCGCTGGGAATCGGGCACCGACCTGCTCGGTTACCGGCTCCAGGCCGGCCGCATGCCCAACCCCTTCTTCGCCACCGAGCTCGTCTGGGATCAGGACATCCAATTCGACGGCGTCTCCGGCTCCGTTTCCGGCGAGATCAGCCGCGATTTCCGCTTTTTCGCCACCGGCGGCCTCTTCCCCATTTACAGCACCTCCTTTAATTTTCCCTCCTTCAACAGCTCGGGCGCGGGATCGGCCTACGCCAACTTCCCCAGCGACGACCGCTACCTCACCGCCGCCCAGGTCGGCGTGGAGGGCGACCTCGCCCGCAAGATCCGCGTCAAGGGCGCCCTCGCGTATTACCTTTTCCAGGACATCGAGGGCAAACCCTCCACCCCGTTCGTCCCGCTTTCCGCCCGCGACGCCGGCGACACCGACGGTCGCCGCCCCGCGTTCGCGCAAAAGGGCAACACCTACATGCGCCTGCGCGACATCACCCCCGCCGTCGCCAACGGCGGCGGGACCACGAACCAGTGGCAATACTACGGCCTCGCCAGCGAGTTCAACCCGCTGGTCGGCACCCTCCAGGTCGACTTCAACCACTTCGAGCCCCGCCAGATCACCTTCTATTCCGAGATCGTTTCCAACCTCGCCTACGACACCCGTCGCCACGCGAACCACGGCTCGGCCACCGACTTTGGCCCGCTCTATTTCGGCGGCGCCGACGAGGGCAACTCCTTCGGCTACCTGCTCGGCGTGAGCGTCGGCGACGCCGCCCTTCGCGAACGCTGGGACTGGCGCGCCGGACTCGACTACCGCTTCCTCGGCTCCGACGCCATCGTCGACGGCTTCGCCGACTCCGACTTCGGCGGCGGCGGCACCAACCTCCAGGGCTTCACCCTCTACGGACGTCTCGCGCTCGGCGCCCGCGTTTTCCTCGGCGCCCGCTGGCTGAGCGCCTCCGAAATCGAGGGCGCGCCGTTCCGCTCCGACACGATCCAGATCGATCTCAACAGCAAATTCTGACCCGCCGCGCCATGATCTCTTCGCTCCGCGCCTCGCGCGCCCTCCTCGCCTCCCTCGCCCTGCTCCTCCCCGCCGGCCTCTTCGCCCAAGCGCCCGCCGCCAACTCCGTCGAGACGCAGCTCCGCGAGGCCCTGCGCGCCACCACCCTCCAGCTCCGCACCGCCCAAGGCGAACTCGCCGCCGCCCAAGGCGAGCGCGAGCAGGCCAAGACGGATCTTGCCGCCCTTCAAAAACGGCTCGACTCGCTGGAAAAACAAGCCGCCGCGGATCGCTCCGCCGCCCAGGCCGGCATCGCCGGGCTGAACGCCCGCCTCGCCACGAAGGACGCGGAAAACGCCCGCCTCGCCGAAAAACTCGAGGCCGCGCTCGCCGACCTCGATCAAAGCCGTCGCCTCGCCGAGGAACGCGCCGCCCGTCTCGCCGAGATGAAAATCCGCGCCGCCGACCTCGAAAACGCCGGCTCCCGACTGCGCGCCGACAACCGAGAGCTCTTCCGCATCGGCAACGAGATTCTGGAACGCTACGAGGACTTCGGCCTCGGCCGGGCCCTCGTCGCTCGCGAGCCCTTCACCAAACTCACCCGCGTCCGCCTGCAAAACATCGTCCAGGATTACGCGGACGCCCTTGAGGAGCATCGCGCCAAGCTGCCGCCCGAGGCCGCCCCCGCCGCCGTTGCCCCCTGAGCTCGCTCCACGCCGCACCTCCTCCCCGCGTAATCCGCCTCGACCCGCTCCCGCCCGCCGCCAGGTCCGTCCGATGAAACACCTTCGCCGTCGCCAGCTCTCCGCCGTCGCCGCCCTCGCGGCCCTTTTCGCGCAGATCCCGCTCGAGGCCGCCGGCCTCAAGCAGCTTCTGCCCTCGCGCGGCACCTCGTCCGGCGGCGATTCCTCGGCGTCGGGTCCCGGCTCCTCCGCGGACGAGTCGGCCAACGCGCTTCGAGACCAAGTCCTGGTCAACAACCGCGAGGCGCTCGCCCGCGCCAGCCGCACCCTTAAATCGATTTCCGACGCCCAAAAGGCTGCCCGCGCCGCGGCGCTCGCCGGCGCCTCCGCCATCCCCAACGGGCTTCAAACCAGCGGCCTGAAGCCCGCCACCGCGAACTTTGGCGGAACCGACCTCCTCTGGCAGGGCGCGAACGCACCCGTCCAGAACACCGTCGCGGGCCGCGCCCAGGTCACCGTGAAGCAAACCGCCGCCCAGGCCCTGCTGACCTGGCAAAGCTTCAACATCGGCAAGGAAACCGATCTCGTCTTCGACCAATCCGCCGGCGGCTCGAGCCGCTCCAGCTGGATTGTTTTCAACACCGTCAAGGACCCCGCCGCGTCCCCTTCGCGCATCCTCGGCACCATGCGGGCCGACGGCCAGGTCTACGTCGTGAACCCCAACGGCGTCATCTTCGGCGGCTCCAGCCAGGTGAACGCGCGCGGCCTCACCGTCTCGGCGCTTCCGCTCAACACCAACCTCGTGGAGCGCGGCATCCTCGCCGCCAACGACTCCCAGTTTCTCTTCACCGGCCTCGCCCTGCCGGCCGGCACGACGGACGCCAAGACCCCGGCCTTCACCCCCGAGCCCCCTCCCGTCTCCACCGGCAAATTCGGCGACATCCTTGTCGAAGCCGGCGCGCTCCTCGAAAGCCCCCTCGGGGCCGACGGCGGCGGTCGCATCACTCTCGTCGGGGCCAACGTTTCCAACCAGGGCGTCATCCGCACCCCGGAGGGCCAGACCATCCTCGCCGCCGGCCTGCAGGTGGGTTTGGGTGCGCACGTCTCCACCGACGCCTCCCTGCGCGGTCTCGATGCCTACGTCGGCCGCATCGCCGCCGAAGACGCGCCCGCGTCAGCGATCTACGCCGGCTCCGTCGCCAACTCAGGCCTCATCGAGACCGACCGCGGCTCCGCCAGCCTGGTGGGCGCGAAGATCGATGTCGCCGGCGCCATCACCAGCACCACGTCGGTCTCCCTGAACGGCCGCGTGGACCTTCGCGCCAGCTACGATGCCGTCTCCGCCCCGCTCTCGGAATCCCCTTTTCTGGATCGGAGCACCGGAAGCGTTTCGCTGGGCAAGGACGCCCTCGTGCAAGTCCTGCCGGAACTCTCCAGCTCAGCGACCATCGCCGCCACCGAGCTCGCCCTGCGCTCCAAGGTAAACATCGAAGGCCGCGCCCTGCATCTGGGCAAAGACTCATCCCTCCTCGCCCCCGCTGGCGAAGTCGCCCTAAAGGCCGGCGTCTGGCGCTACGACGACACGTCCAACCCGCCCAAGACCCGCTTCGTCCATTCCGACGGCCAGATTTATCTCGATGAAGGAGCTTTGCTCTCCGTCTCGGGCTCGGCCGCGGTCCCCGTCCCCGTCGGTCAAAACATCGTCGCCGTCGAACTGCGCGGCGCGCAGCTCGCCGACTCCCCGCTTCAGCGAAACAGCTTCCTTCGCGGCAAGACCGTCTACGTCGACATCCGCGACAGCGGCACTTTCAACGGCAAAACCTGGGTGGGCACCCCTCTAGCGGATGCGTCCGGCTACGTCGGCCTCATCCAACGCGGCGTCGGCCAGCTCACCACCGACGCAGGCAAAGTGACGCTCGACGCGGGCGGCTCCCTGGTCATGCGCCCCGGCTCGCGCGTCGAAGCCGCCGCCGGCTGGATCGATTTTCTGCCCGGCGTCACCGAGACGACCCGTCTCGTCCAGGACGGCCGCCTCGTGAATATCGCCGACGCGCGCCCCGACGTGAGCTACGACGGCCTCCACGACGGCACCACCAACCGCTTGTCGGAGCGTTGGGGCGTTTCCTCCGTTTATCGCCAGCCGCTCAAGTCCTCCCTCGCCCGCTACGAACCCGGCTACGTCTCCGGAGGAAAAGGCGGGGCAATCAGCCTGCTGGCCTCCTCGATGGCCCTCGACGGCGGCTTTTCCGGCCACGCGACCGCGGGCCCGCGCCAAGGCGACGCCCCGCCCGCCGCCGCATCGCTCGCCCTCGAATTCGCCGCCGAGTCCCTCGCCTACGGCACCAACTATCCGCGCCTTTCTCCGCTTCCGCCCAAAATCGTGTTCGGCTCCGCCCCGGCGGAACCCGCGCCCGACTTCGCCCTCGACGCCGCCGGCTCCCCCTTGGCGCTTCCCTCCTCGCGCTCGGCCGAAGTTCGCCTCTCGCCCACGCTCTTCTCCGATACCGGGCTGGGCTCGGTGTCCGTCACCAACCGCGACGGCGATATCGTCCTGCCAGCCAATGTCGTTCTTTCCGGCCCCGCCCGCTCCTCGCTCGCCTTGACCGGCGCGAACCTGGATATCCGCGGCGACATCACGCTGCCTTCGGGCAACCTCGCCCTCGCGGCCCACGCCGTTTCCCTCAAAACCGCCTTCGAACAAACCCAGGCCAACACCAATCCCGCTCCCGAGGCCGGCCGGGGTTCTGTTTTCATCGGCCCGGACACCCTGCTCTCCACCGCCGGTCTCGTCCTGAACGATCTGGCGTTGGGCTCCGCCGCGGTGCCCGCGGATCGCCACGCGGGTTCGATCTCCGTGTCGGGTTTCTCCGTGACCATCTCGGATGGCGCCGTTCTGGACGTCTCTGGCGGCTACTACCTCGCCCCCTCGGGCGCGGTGCGCGCCGGCAACGCGGGCTCGCTCGCCATCAGCGCCGGCCGCGATCCGGGCTTGGATTCCGTGATCGGCGGAGCCTTGTCCTTGGGCGACGTTTCCCTGCGCGGCTTTGCCGATTCATCCGCCGCCGCCGGCGCATTTTCGCTGGTCGCGCCCTTGATTCGCCTGGGCGGCTCCACCGTCCCGACCGGCGCCATACGCCTCGAAAACGATTTCTTTCAAAACAACGGCTTCGGTTCTTTCACCCTCTCGGGGCTGGGTGCTCCAATCGCGGGCGGGGAGGCTTATCTGTCCGGCGTGATCGTCGAGGAAAACACTCTGCTCGCCCCGCGCGTCCTCAACACTCGCGCCGTCGTGGACCCCGCCGCAGACGCCGGCCTGCGCGTGGACACTTTTCTGCTCGACGCCGGAGTGCGTCCCGCCGCCCGCATCTCCCTGGCCGGCGTGGGCGCCACCAACCCCTACGGCCCTCTGTTAGTCAGAGGCCAGATTGAGCTTCGCAAAGGGGCACGCGTGGAAGTCGACGCGGGCGGTTCGGTCTCGCTCTCGGCCAACACCATCGATCTGCAAGGGGCCATCGCAGCCCGCGGCGGCTCCATCTCGGTGGCGGGAGGCGACACCTTCGCCGCGACTGTCGCCAACACGGAACGAGCCCTCCCGACCGTCCTTGTCGGCGGCTCCGCCAAGCTCGATGCATCGGGCCTTTTACAGCTTGTGCCCAGCGCCTACGGGCTGCGCGCAGGCAACGTTTTCTCCGGCGGATCGGTTAGCGTATCAGGCAACGTCCTCGCGAAACCCGGCGCCGTGATCGACGTGTCCGGCGCCAGCGGCACCCTCGACCTCGCCCCGAATTTCACTCCGGGCGCCGAAGCTCGATCCCTCGGCCTCGCCACCGTCCCGGTCGATATCCACACCTCCGGGGGAACGATCACGTTCCGCGGTTCCGCTTTGCTTGCCAGCGACGCCACCCTCTTGGCCCGGGCCGGCGGCGACAAGGCCTCGGGCGGCGCCTTGTCCATCTCCTCGGGCCGCTTTTATGCGCCTACGCAAACCCGCGCCACGAGCGATATCACCCTCGCGATTTCCGAGTCGGGCCCGGTCTTGGACGCCGCTCGCGCCACGTTGGGCGACGCCGCCTATGGCGCAGACGGCGCCGAGCTGATCGGCGGACGCTTCGCGGCCGAACGCGTCGCGACCGGAGGCTTCTCCCACCTCACCCTTGGCGGCAACCTGCGCTTCCGCGACGCCGTCACCCTTGCGACCGACGGCTCCATCCGAGCGGGCTCCGGCGGCGTGATCGAAGCCGACGCGCACGTCCTCATTTCGGCCCCCCTCGTTCGCATCGGCCAGGAATTCAGGCCGCCCCAGGCCCCCGGGGAAACCGTCTTTCTTTTCACCCAGACCTCGCCCATCAGCGGCACGAGCGAATACAAATTCGCCCCCACCTCGGGTCCCGGTTCACTGCGGGTGGACTCATCCCACCTGGATCTCGGCACCCTCTCTCTCGCCGGAGTCGGCCGCGCCGATTTCCGCGCGTCCGGAGGAGACATTCGCGGCAACGGCTTCCTGAACATCGCCGGCGACCTTCGCCTGTCAGCCGGACAAATCTACCCCACCACGGCGGGATCCTTCACGGCCACCGCCTTCGATTACCTTCCAGCCGGCGGCACTTTGTCCAAGGGCTCCATCACTGTCGCCCGCTCTGGCGCCGTCCCCGACCTTCCCTTAAGCGCCGGCGGCACCCTTTCCCTCTACGCCGCAACCATCGCCCAAGGCGGCGTCCTACGCGCGCCGCAAGGCGTGATCAACCTGGGCCGAAACGCCGGCGACTCCGCGCCGCTCAACCTGCTCGCCGGCGCCGCCGCGCCCGCGGCCGACAGCCTCTCTCTGCTCTCCGGCGGCGTCAGCTCCGTCTCCGCCCTGCGCCCCGACGGCTCCGCCCTCTCCCTGCCTTATGGAGTGATACTGAACGGCACCTCTTGGATCGACCCTCGCGGCATCGACATCACGCTCGGCGGTCTCAGGGAGAAAAATGTTTTCCTCGCCGCCGCCGGCATAGTCACCGAGGCGGACTCCTCCGTCGATGTGCGCGGCGGTGGCGAACTCTTCGCTTATCGCTTCATCCCCGGAAACGGAGGCACCACCGACCTGTTGTCGCCCTCTCTGGCCGAAGTGGGTAAGAAAACCGATCCCGACTACCTTCCGCCGTTTGCCCAAAGGTCGTATGCCATCCTTCCGGGACATCAACCGCGAGTCGCGCCAAACGCGCCCTACGCGACGCTGCCCGCCCCGGAATCATCATCCACCCGTGACACAAATTTTGGCGACTACCGCCAGCAGGATCCCGGCTACGTGGACAAATCCCTCGCTTATGGCGACAGCATCCGGATCGAAGGCGTCACCGGGCTGGCCGCGGGCGAATACACCCTGCTGCCCGCTCGTTACGCCCTGCTGCCCGGGGCCTTCCTCGTCACGCCGACCGGCACCACGCCCTCCTCGACCACCCCGCTGCCCGACGGCTCGACGCTCGCCGCCGGCTATCGTTTCAACTCCCTCACAGGCGCCTTGGCCGCCGGCGGCCGTGCGCAGGGCTTCGAGATCGCCCCGCGCTCCGTCGTCCTGAACCGCGCCGAATACTCGCTCGGCCAGGCGAACAAATTCCTGGCCGACGCCGCCGCGCAGGCGGGAAGCTCCCCGGCCCTCCTGCCCCAGGATTCCGCCCGCCTCGCCATCGTCGCCAGCCGCTCGCTCGCCGCCGCCGGCTCCGTCGCCGCCGCCCCCGTGGGCGCCGGTCGCGGTGGCGAAATCGACATCAGCAGCCCGGTCGACATCCGCATCACCGCGCCGGGCGCCGTTCTCGCGCCCGACACGCTCAATCTGGACGCCTCCACCCTGGGCCGCTTCGGCGCGGCCAGCCTCCTCGTCGGCGGCACCCGCTCCTCCAAGCCCGCCGGCTCTCTCGTCGCCACCACCGTCCGCAACCTCACGCTCGACAACGCCGGCGCTCCTCTCGTCGGCTCGGACATCATTCTTGTGGCGAAGGAAAATCTCTTCGTCGCGCCCGGCGCGGCCTTGGCCGCCTCCACGGGAAATCCCGTCGCGGCCGCCTCCGCCGTCACGGTCGGGCAGGCAGGCTCCCCGGGCAGCGGCGACGGCGCCCTCCTCCGCGTCGCCACCTCGGCCTCCGCTTCCACCACGCGCACCGCCACCTCGTCCTCCGCCACGCCGGCGCTTGCGATATCCGCCTCTGCCACCGTGTCGGGCGGCACCGTGCTTCTGGATTCCTCCAGCCGCCTGACCGTCGCCTCGGATGCCAACCTGTCCGCCAACTCTCTCGATCTCGTCAGCGGGCGCGTCAGTCTCGTGCTGGACAATCCCGGCGACCTGTCGGCCGCAGGAGGCCTAGTCCTGGACGGCGCGGCGCTTCGTTCCACGCTTGCGTCCGCTCGTTCGCTTTCCATCGGCAGCTACTCGTCCATAGATCTCTTTGGCTCGGGCGTGATCGGCTCTTCCGCCTTTCAATCGCTCTCGCTTTCCACGCCGTCCATTCGCCAGTTCGGCTCCGGAGACGTCTCCCTCCAAGCCGTGGACGTCGGCCTCGAAAACACCAGCCAAGACGACGCCGCGCCCGCGCCCTCGGCTCCCGCGGCGGGCCGCCTGACGGTCCGCTCGGACAACCTCGCGCTCGGGCAAGGGCGTCTCTCCATTCAGGGCTTCGCCGCCGCCAGCCTGCAGGCGTCTCGCGGCATCATCCTTGATCGGGACGGAGGTCTGTCCGTCGGCGGCGACCTTGCGCTGATCTCGCCCTTTATCGTGGGCAAAGCTGGCGTCGACCAGGTGATCGACGCCCAAGGTGAACTCGTCGTCTCCAGGCCCTCCGGCGCCACGACCGCCACCATCCCCTCCGCGCTCGGCGCCTCGTTGGAACTCCGCGGTCAAAACGTCTCCATCGACTCGACTATCCGCCTGCCCTCCGGCCGTCTCGTCGCCGACGCCCGCCTCGGCGATGTCGTCATCGGTCGAAACGCCTCCGCCACGCTCGATGTCGCCGGCGTTGGGCAGAATTTCAACGATGTCGCCCGCTCCACTGAAGCAGGCTCCATCACTCTCCACGCTCGCGCGGGCTTGGTCCGCCTCGGCGACGGCTCGTTCCTGAATCTATCCGCGCCCGGCTCCGACGGACGCGCGGGCGAGCTTTCCGTGCAAACGCCCGGGGGCGTGTTTGAAGTCGGCGGGACCCTGGACGCGCGTGGCGCGGCGCAAGGCGGCTCCTTCTCCCTGGATACCGCCTCCCTCGCCTCCAC
>JAIXVY010000252.1 GCA_027482505.1 Opitutaceae bacterium
GGTGCCGGTTTTTCCGGCGATCCGAAGGCCGGGCACCCGGTAGGCGGGGCGTTGGAGAATGCGTCCCGTGCCCGTGTTGGCGACCGCCTCCATGCCGGCGAGGATGGCGGCGCGCTGCGCCGGCTCGAGTCCATCCGGCTCGGTGCGCTGCCGGGGGGCGTCCGCCTCGTGCAAAAGGGTGGGGCGCGTGGTGGTCTCTCCGCGGGCCAGGGAGGTGACGAAGCAGGCCATCTGCAAGGGGCTCAGGGCGAGGTCGCCCTGGCCGATGGAAACGTTGGCGGTATCGCCGGGAAACCAGCGTTCGCCGCGCCGTTCTTGTTTCCATGCGGGATCCGGCACGAGCATGCGCCGGGTTTCATGGGGAGTCTCGATGCCGGTCGGGTGATCCAGCGCGTGGCGTCGCGCCTCGGCCGCGATGGCGTCGATGCCGGTCTTGAGGCCGAATTCGTAGAAGAAGGTGTTGCAGCTTTTTTCTATCGCCTGCGGAAGCGTGATCGGGCCGCGATCGCGATGGTTGTTGCACACGAAAGTGCGCCCGCCGACGCGGTAGGCTCCGGTGCATTCGGCGGAGGAGTCCGGCTTTATCTGCCCGGTGCGCAGGCCCGCGATGGCGGTGAGAAGCTTGAAGGTGGATCCCGGGGGATAGAGGCCTTGCGTGGCGCGATTCAACCAGGCTCCGCGGGCGTTGATGTCCGCGGCGACGTCGGCCGCGAGGCGCGGATTGAAGGCGTTGAGATCGTAGTCCGGCTTGCTCACCAGGACCAGCACCTCGCCGGTGGCCACATCGAGCGCGACGGCCGCGCCGGGCAGGCCGTTTTTGGTCATCTGCTGGTCGGCGGCGCGCTGCAGATCCAGATCCAGGCTGACCACGATGTCGCCGCCTTGCACGGGGCGGCGTTTCTGCAGCGGCGGTTGGATGCGGTAACCCGCGGGATCGACGCGGTAGATGGCGCCTCCCGCCTGTCCCTGCAGGCGTTCATCCAGCGCGGCCTCCAGGCCGTTTTTGCCCACCGATCCGCGCATTTTAAAGGTGGTGAGCTCGGCGCCGGGAAGCGCGTCTCCTATGTCGAGATCGTCATCGGCCGCGGTGTATCCAAGCACGTGGGCGGCGAGCGAGCCGTGGGGATAAAAGCGCGTGCTGGCGGTGTAGACCTGCAAGGGCGAGCGAACCGGCAGTTGTTCAAGCAGGCGGGCGTAAGCCTCGCGGGAGATGTCCTCCAGCAGGAGGTAGGGCAGGATGCGATTTTGCCGGTAGTGGCGCTCAAGCGTGTCCTGCGCGACGACGTGTCTCGCGTCGAGGATGCGGTTGACCAAATTCAGGTGGCGTTGGACGACGGCGACGCGGGCGATGCGTTCCAGCTGCGCGGCCGAGGGCAGGTCACGGTCCCCGGTCTCGCGGTAGTTGCGCCGGATGCGGAGGAACTCCTTGCGAAATTCGGAGCGGAGCTCGTCCAGATTGAGGGTCACCGCAAAACGGGGACGATTGCCGACCAGAAGGCGTCCCTCGCGGTCGAAGATGTTTCCCCGGGGGCCCGGCACCACGACCCGGCGCTGGCTTTGCACGATTTCCCTCTCGCGATGAAGCGCGGTGCGTCCGAGTTGCTGATAGGCAAGACCGACCACGAGGACCACGAGCATCAGCACCAGCAGGCCCTTGAAAACCCAGAGGCGGGGATCGTAGCCACGGTGGGACTCGACGAGTCCGCCCCCTCTTTCCGCGTTTGGGTCGGTGAAGGCCATGCTTCAGGCGAAACGACTGGTCACCTGCGCGGGGGCGACTCCGATCAGGCGCAGGGCCGCCAGTTGAAGCGCCAAAAACCAGGGCCCCACGAGGGCCGTGAACAGCTGCGACGCCATGAGGTCGGCCAGCAGGCGGGCGCCCCCGGCGGCGGGATCGGGAAGCTGGCCTAGGTCCAGGAAGGCAAGGGCGACGAAGAGGGCCAGGTTAACGAACAAGGCGGCCACCACGCCCACGACGGTCTCGTTGCGGGGCAGTCGTCCTCGCACGCGGTGCACGATGCAAAAGGCGAGACCGAGGAGCGCCGCATGACGTCCGAAGGCGACCGGCGCGGCGGCGTCGAGCCAGAGTCCGGCGGTGAACGCGGCGGCCAAGCCGGCGCCAAGGGGCAGCCGAAGCGCGGCGAAGGCGACGACAAGGCCGGGGGCCGAAAGCGTGAGCGCCAGCGGGGCAAGATGATGGTTGGCCTGGCCTATCATCAAACACAGCACGGCCCAGCAGCCCAGAAGCGCTACGACCTGGCGTGCGGAATAAAGCATGGCGTTGTCGCGCCTAGGGCGCGCCGGCCTCCGAGGCGGGGAAATCCGGGCTCAGGGGCACCAGGATGGTGACTTCGCTCAGCTGGCCCAGGCGTGGATCAAGCCGCGCGCGACCGGTCTTGAATAGACCGTCGGTGCTGGGCTCAAGTTGCACCACTTCACCGACCGCGAGTCCCGGCGGATACACGCCCCCGATGCCGGACGTGACGAGCCGCCTGGGCGCGGCGAGCGTGGCGAAAACATCCAGCGGCACGAATTCGATCGCGGCCTCGGCGGGACGCATCGGCGGGTTTATGCCGCCTTGGAAGCTGACCGGACGGTCGTCGCCTTCGAACGAGGCCGCCAGACGCACGCCCGGGCTGCCTATGAGCTCCACCACCGAAGTGTTGGCGCGCACCTCGGACACCCTGCCTACCAGGCCGCCGACAAAGATCACGGGGGAGCCGACGCGCACGCCGTGGTTGCCACCCTTGCGCACGATCATGCGCTGCCACCAGGCCCCGAAGTCCCGCCGCACTACTCGCGCCGGCTCGGAGCGAAATTCCGCGAAGGAAGGCAGGCGCAGGAGGGTTTCGAGACGGCGTATCTCGGCGCGGAGGCGGGCGTCCTCCTGTAGCCTCAGCTCATAGGAGGCGTTTACGCGCTGGAGGTCGCGCGCCGCCGCGACCAGTTCGGCGTTCGTCCTGGTGCGCTGGGCCCAGAAATCCTGGAGATCTCGCACATAGGAGGCGGCGACGTCCGCCGGAGCCTGGAATTCGTAGAAGGAGAGCCGCGCGAACCGCTTGACGGCCGTCGGCAGGAAAAGCCACGCGAGAAAAACCGCTCCCAGCAGCAGGAAGGGGCGGGCCTGGTCGAAACGACGGGAGGGCACGGCGCGGCGTGAGTGGGTGGGGCGTCGCGCGACCGGGCCGCGCGCGCGGTCGTTCAGACGTTTTGCAGCACCCAGTTCAGATCGTCGAGGACCGCGCCCGTGCCGTTCGCGACGGCGGAGAGAGGATCGTCCGCCACGGTGACAGGAAGGCCGGTCTTTTCGGAAAGCAGGCGGTCTATGCCGCGGATGAGCGCGCCGCCGCCGGCCATGACGAAGCCGCGGTCGACGAGATCGGCGGAGAGCTCGGGCGGGCAGCGTTCGAGGGTGGAGCGGACGGCGTCTACGATGGAGGAGATCGGATCGCTGAGCGCCTCGCGGATCTCCTGCGAGGTGATATGGATCGTCTTCGGCAGGCCGGCCACGGAATCGCGGCCCTTCACCTCCATGGTGAGCTCCTCGTCCAGCGGGTAGGCGGAGCCGACGCGCACCTTGATCTCCTCGGCGGTGCGCTCGCCGATGAGGAGATTGTAGGCGCGCTTCATGTAGTTGACGATGGAGCTGTCGAGCTCGTCGCCGGCCACGCGTATTGATTTGCTGAATACAATTCCGGAAAGAGAGATGATTGCGATCTCGGTCGTGCCGCCGCCGATGTCGACGATCATGTTGGCCGCGGGCTCGTCGATGGGCAGGCCCACTCCTATGGCGGCCGCCATGGGCTCGGGGATGGTGATCACATCGCGCGCGCCGGCGTGGGTGGCGGAGTCTTTCACCGCGCGCTTTTCCACCTCGGTGATGCCGGAGGGGATGGCGATCACGACGCGCGGATTCACGCGCAGGGCGTTGTTGTGCACCTTGCGGATAAAATAGCGCAGCATCGCCTCGGTGACGTCGAAGTCGGCGATGACACCGTCCTTCATCGGGCGGATGGCGGTGATGTTGCCGGGGGTGCGGCCCAGCATGCGCTTGGCCTCGTCTCCGACCGCGCGGACCTTGCGGGTTTGCGTATCCAGCGCGACCACCGAGGGTTCGCGCAGGACAATGCCCTTGTCCTTCACGTA
>JAIXVY010000180.1 GCA_027482505.1 Opitutaceae bacterium
GAGCAGGGCGACGAGCTGGCCGGTGGGCACCTCAAGGGAGACGTCGGCGAGGGCGGTGTAGGCGCCGAAAGTCTTGGTGATGTTGCGGGCGATGATGGACATTGGAGCGGGGAGCCTTGGAGCTAGGAGCCGGGAGCGGGAATCAGGCGCGGCGGCGGGCGTGGGCCCACTCGACGACGGATTTGAGGACGAGGGTGACGAGCGCGAGCAGCGCGAGGATCGAGGCGGCGGCGAAGGCGCCGACGAACTGGTATTCGTTGTAGAGAATCTCGACGTGGAGCGGCAGGGTGTTGGTCTCGCCGCGGATGTGGCCGGAGACCACGGACACGGCGCCGAATTCGCCCATGGCGCGGGCGTTGCACAGGATGACGCCGTAGAAGAGGCCCCACTTGATGTTCGGGAGGGTGACCTTCCAGAAGGTTTTCCAGCCCGAGGCGCCGAGGGTGATGGCGGCGTATTCCTCGTCGTTGCCCTGCTGCTGCATGAGCGGGATGAGCTCGCGCGCGACAAAGGGGAAGGTGACGAAAATCGTGGCGAGCACGATGCCGGGCACGGCGAAGATGATCTTGATGTCCTGCTCGATGAGCCAGGCCTGGAAGGCGGGGAACCAGGGATTCTCCGCCGCGAGGTAATGGCCATACCAGCCCTGCGCGCCGAAGAGCAGCACGTAGATGAGGCCGGAGATGACGGGCGACACGGCGAAGGGCAGGTCGATGAGCGTGATGAGCAGGCTCTTGCCCGGGAAGGTGAACTTCGCGATGGCCCAGGCGGCGGCTACGCCGAAGACGAGGTTGGCCGGCACGGCGATGGCGGCGGTGAGCAGGGTGAGCCGCAGGGCGTGCATGCCGTCGGGATCGTTGAGCGCCGCGAAGTAGGCGCCCACGCCGCGGCGCAGGGCCTCGGCGAAAACCGCCACGAGCGGAAGGGCGAGAAACAACGCGAGAAATCCGAGGGCGACGGCGGTCAGCGTGTAGCGCACCCACGCGGAATCGCGGGTGGCGAGCGGGCGCTGGGCGTGGCCGGCGGAGCGGTTTAGGGAGGAAACGGCGGAAGCCATGAAGATTTGAAATCCGAGATTTGCGATCTGAGATGACGCGGTCGCTCAGACCGCGGCGTGCCGTCGGCTCCACTTCTGGAGCAGGTTGATGACGAGGAGCAGGCTGAAGGAGGCGATCAGCATGACGACGGCGATGGCGGTGGCGCCGGCGTAGTCGTATTGCTCGAGCTTGGTGATGATGAGCAGCGGGGTGATCTCGGTGCGCATCGGCATGTTGCCCGAGATGAAGACGACCGAGCCGTATTCGCCGAGCGCGCGGGCGAAGGCCATGGCGAAGCCGGTGAGGAGGGCGGGCAAGAGCTGCGGAAAAATGACGCGGCGAATGGTCTGCCAGCGGTTGGCGCCGAGCGAGGCGGACGCCTCCTCGAACTCGGGCTCCAGCTCCTCGATGATGGGCTGAAGCGTGCGGACGACAAAAGGCAGGCCGATGAAAGTGAGGGCGATGAACACGCCGATCTCGGTGAAGGCGATTTTGATGCCGTAGGGCTCAAAGAGGGAGCCGATCCAGCCGTTGGGCGCGTAGAGCGCGGTCAGGGCGATGCCGGCGACGGCGGTGGGCAGCGCGAAGGGCAGATCCACGAGCGCGTCCACCACTCGGCGCCCCGGGAAGGGATAACGCACCAACACCCAGGCGACGACCAGACCGAAGACGCAGTTGACCAGCGCGGCGGCGAAGGAGGCGAGGAAACTGATGCGATAGGAGGCGACGACGCGCGGGGAAGCGACCGTATCCCAAAAGTGCTCCCAGGTCATGCCGGCGGTCTTGATGAACGCGGCGGACAGGGGCAGGAGCACGATCAGGCTCAGGTAGGTGACGGTGAGGCCGAGCGACAATCCGAAGCCGGGTATGACGGAGCGGTGGGAGCGGGACATGAAGGTAAAGGCGGAGGCCGCGTCAGAGATTCGGGGCGTAGGCGAGGAAGACGCGGTATTCGTCGAGAATGGTCTCGAGCGCGGTGACGGCGGCCTCGATCTGGCGGTCGATGGGCGCGAGGGCGGGTGTTTCGAAGATAAGGTCGAAGGGGCGCGGACGCTGGCCGGCGGGCGCGGAGAGCACGCCCTCGAAGCAGGCGTCGATCTTTCCGTCGCGCGCGGGAAAGCCGTCGATGTTCGGACGTCGATCCCGAGGAATGACGTAGCTGGCGGATCGGAGCGCGGGCTCGAGCAGGGCCTCGTTGAGAACGTGGCCGCGGGTGTAGCCGTAGACGCCCTCGCAGGTGTCGTCGGCGTGGAGGGTGATGAGACCGTCGAAACGGTTGCGCGAAAGCTCGCGTTCGATGGCGCGGACCTCGGGCTGGACGGAGCCGCGCCAAAAATGGCGGTTGAGATCGAGTCCGGCGCCGTTCACCCGGGTGTCGCGGGCGTAGCCGACGGGATTGCAGAGCGGGTAGACGGCGAGCTCGTAGCCGGCGGCCCGGGACGGCTCGGCGGCGAGGCGCTCCAGAAAAGCGATGGGCGCGAGCACGCTGGCGGGTTCGTCGCCATGCAGCCCGCCGAAGATGGCGAGGCGGATGGGATCGTGCGCGGCGGGCGGACCGGAAAAAACGACGCGCGGAATGACGTAGGGCGCGTCCTCAAAATCAAAGGCTCCGGCGAAGGAGACCTGGAAGGCGGAGTCCAGCTCGCCGAGCGCAAGCAGCGGCTCCAGCACGACGCGAAGGTCGCGCGCGGGCCGGACAGGTCTGGCGAGGGAGGACATGGGCATGGCGGGCCGGGCAAAGACGGCGAAGGGCGCGCGGACTGTTTTCCACGCGCCCCGCGGAGGAAGAGTGCGGTTACTTCTTGAGATAGATCTGGTCGAAGGTGCCGCCGTCGTCGAAGTGGTCCTTCTGGGCCTTGGTCCAGCCACCGAAGGCCTCGTCGATGGTGAAGAGCTTCACCGGGCCGAACTGGGAGGCGTATTTGGCCGCGGCCTTTTTCGAAGTGGGGCGATAGAAGTGTTTGCCGATGATGTCCTGGGCCTCCTCGGAGTAGAGGTATTCGAGGTAGGCCGTGGCGACCTCGACGGTGCCCTTGCGCTTGGCGACTCGATCAACGACCGCGACCGGGGGCTCGGCGAGGATGGAGAGCGAGGGCGTGACGATCTCGAAGCCCTTTCCAGGGAACTCCTTCTTGGCGAGGTAGGCCTCGTTTTCCCAGGAGATGAAGACGTCGCCGATGTCGCGCTGCACGAAGGTGGTGGTGGAGCCGCGGGCGCCGGTGTCGAGGACGGGGACGTTGGCGAGCAGTTTGCGCACAAACTCCTTGGCGGCCTCGTCGGATCCCTGCTTGCGCTTGGCGTATTCCCAGGCGGCGAGGTAGTTCCAGCGGGCGCCGCCGGAGGTCTTGGGATTGGGCGTGATGACGGACACGCCGGGCTTCACGAGATCATCCCAGTCCTTGATGCCCTTCGGGTTTCCCTGGCGGACGAGGAACACGATGGTGCTGGTGTAGGGCGACGAGTTGTTGGGGAGGCGCTTTTGCCAGTCGGAGGGAAGCACGCGGGCGTTGTTGGCAATGGCGTCGATGTCGCCGGCGAGGGCGAGGGTGACGACGTCGGCGCGGAGTCCGTCGATGACGGAGCGGGCCTGCTTGCCCGAACCGCCGTGGGATTGCTTCACGACGACGTCCTGGCCGGTCTTGGCCTTCCAGTGGGCGGCGAAGGCGGCGTTGTAGTCGACGTAGAGTTCGCGGGTCGGATCGTAGGAGACGTTGAGGAGCTCCACGGGCTTTTGCGCGAAGGCGGCGCCGGCGAGGGCGGCTACCGCCGCGATTAGGGAGAGGATGCGGGAGGTTTTCATGGGCGTAATGATTTTTGGTTACGCTGGAGAGATTAGAAGGAGACCTGAACGCGGGTGATCACGACCTGCTCGTCGTCGGATAGGGCGTTGCCCGAGGCGGGCACGGTGTTGCCCTTCGCGAGCTTGAAATCGTTATGGAAGTAATCGAAGCCGGCGCGGATCGTCTTCGAGAGATACCAGTTCAGGCCGACGCCGTAGGAGGCGACCTCGGTGGCGTTGTTGGCCGCGGCGAGAGAAACGGCGGCGCCCGCCGGATCGATGAAGGCCTCGTCGCCGATATCCAGCCCGGCGACGCGGGCGACGACCTCGAAGGCGCCCCAGGTGCCGGCGGAGGGATTGAAGACGCTCTTGGGCGTGACGCCGCGGAAGGTGGAATCCTCCCCGGTAAGCACGTAGCCGACGGAGAGATTGTAGGCGGTGTTCGTGACCTCGCGGGCGTTTTGCGTCGTGCCGGAGCCGATGGAGAGATCGGCGGAGCTGCGGAAATACTCGGCCAGCACGCCAAAGGGGCCGTAATAGTAGTGGGCCTGCGGCGAGAGCACGGTGGCGGTGCCGGCCGCGACGGTGGTGTTGGCCGCGGTGGGCGTCGTGTTGGTGCGATACGCGAAGATGTTTTGCTGGCCGTCGCTGCGGTAGGCGTTGAGCAGCGTGGCGGAGGTGGAGCCGCGGTAGTTGCCGGTGGCGCCGGCGACGCCGAAGCCCAGGCCCTTGAGCGCGGAGTCCTTGTCGTTCACGAACGGCGTGGCAAAGAGGCGGCCGGCGTAGGTGAAGTCGCCCTCGTTGTTGTCGCTGGCGGGCGTGGAGTTGCCGCCGTCGATCACGCCGTTGGTGATGGAAGCCTGGTAGGAAAGGCGCTGCTCAAGCACGGAGCCGAAGACCTGCACGCCGACGTCGCGGTTCGGCGCGAGGTTGGTGGCGATGGAGCGCTCGTTGAAGAAGGCGACGGGATCGGACTGGAGCTGCTCGAGACCGACGGGGGTCTTGAAGCGGCCGACCTGGACGTTGACCGAGGGCGTGACCGCCGTGTTCACGAAGGCGTCGAGAATCGAGACCGTGCTGCCGGCGAACTCGGGCTGGACGACGTAGTTGAAGCGCTCGGCGAACTTGCCCTCGAAAATGAGGCGGGCGCGGCGGAGCAGGAACTTGTCCGTGGCGGCGTTGGCGTCGTCGAAGTAGAAGCGGGCGTCGCCCTGCACGAGTCCGCGCAGGCGGAGCGAATTGGCGCCGTCGGCGGAAACGATCTCGAAGCGGCCGTCGCTGGCGGTGATCTTGGGCTGCTTCTTGGCCTCGGCGACGGCGGCCTCGTCCTTGATCTCGAGGTTTCGCTCAAGAACCTTGAGCTTCTGGTCGAGCGCGGCGATCTGGGCGCGCAGGGCGGCGATATCGTCGGGGGCCGCGGTCGCGGCGGTCTGGGCCCGCGCTGTGAAGGGCGCGAGGGCGATGGCGGTGAGCGCGGCGGCGATGGTGGCGGCGCGCGCGGTGGAGCGGGAGGTGTTCATGTTCGGATTTTGCTGGTTTGCTGGTCGCGAAGGCTCCCGAGGTCGGGTGGCAAAAGGCGCAGGACGGGACGAGGCGGGACATGCCGCCGCCGGAAGGCGGTAGGCGAAAGGGAAACGGGCTTGTTTATTCGTCGCGCGAGGCTCCGGAGGGGCCGGAGAGGCGGGTTTTTTCGGTGCGCTCGATTTGGGTGACCTTGCCGTCGTGAACGACGATCTGGACGACGCCAAAGCGCAGGCCCTCCACCTTGGCGCGAACGATGGCGAGCCAGTCGGGAAGATGCGGGGTGGAGGCGGCGGAAACTTGTGAGCTCATGTCGGGAATGTGGCGCCGGCGTCCGGCGCGGAAAAATCAGATGGTATAATCGGGAAGCAGTTCGGAGAGCAGGCCCTCGACCGGCGCGAGGCGGCGGGCGTTGGCGGCGGAGGCACGGGAGGTAATGCGACGAGCGCGGAGCGTGGATTTCACGGGCTGGCCGCGGGTGGCGCCACGCGGAGCGGCGAAGGGCAGCGGCAGCGAGTCTCGCCGCAGCTTGCGCAGCGTGACCTCGACCACATCGGCCAAGGAGTAGCGGTCCAGGATGCCGGCGATGGCGTTGCGCACATCGAGCATGAGCATGCGCAGACCGCAGTGCTCCTCGTCCGGGCAACTACACTTTTCGTAGGCGGTGTGGCTGACGCAGCCGATGGGCGCCAGCGGACCATCGATGAAACGCACCACCGCCCCGATGGTGATCTCCGAGGCGGGACGGGAGAGGCGGTAGCCGCCGAATTTGCCACGCTGCGCGACCACAAAGCCGGCCGCTTTCAGCTCCTGCATGATCTGCTCCAGAAACTTCGCCGGGATCAGCTCCTTGTCGGAAAGCTCGGTGACCTGGACCAGCGCGCGGCCAACCTCGGCGGCGATGCCAAGGTCGATCAAGGCGCGGAGCGCGTATTCACCTTTTTTGGAGAGCTTCATGTCGTGCTTTAATCCCGACAGAACCAGTAGGATTAAAACCCGCAAGCTCTTTTTTCCTAGTTAATGAGTATGGATTAAAACCTGCGGTAAATTCAGCCCAGTGACAGGGTCAATCCATCGTAAGCAAACCCTTGAACAGCAGGTTCAAGCGTCTCTCCATAGCCATGCGCAACGGCATGGGTAAGGTGAGTTAAAAGTGTGCGTTTGGCGGCGATTTTAGA
>JAIXVY010000141.1 GCA_027482505.1 Opitutaceae bacterium
CGGCGTCACTTGGTCGCCCGACGGCCGTCTGCTCCTGGTGCCCGACCTCGGCGGCGACCGCGTGTATATCTACGCGTGTAATCCGGACAAAGGCGAATTCGCGCCGCACGCCGCGCAGCTCTGGTTGGAGCTGCCTCCCGGCAGCGGACCGCGCCACGCCCAGTTCTCTCCCGACGGCCGGCATCTCTACGTGGTCAACGAACTAAGCAACACGGTGGGCGTGGCAACCTACGACGCCGCCCGCGGCGCGCTGGAGCTGATCCAGACCGTTTCAACGCTGCCCGCGGAAGGCTTTGCCGGCGCGACCAAAACGGCGGAGATCGCGGTGCATCCGGCCGGACACACCGTCTACGCCTCGAACCGCGGGGCGGATACGCTGGCGATCTTCCAACGCGATCCCGCCACCGGACGCCTCTCGGCAGCGGGGCACGCGGCCGTGCCGGCGGTGCCTCGTCATTTCGCGCTCAGCCCCGACGGACGCTGGCTGCTTTCGGCCGGACAGGACACAGACCGCGTGGCGGTCTACGCCGTCGATCCCGCCACTGGCGCGCTCACGCCCGTCGGAGAGCCGCTGGCCACGCCCAAGCCGGTCTGCGTGCGCTTCTGATTTTTCGCCCGGCCGCGCGCCCGGAGCGATCCCGGGATTTACCCCGCCCGGCGCTCAGGATGCGCGGCGGGAACGCGCGCGCGGCGGGCGCGGTCACGACACGGATGCCCGAACAAATCCCCCTCGCGTCTTCCAGCATCGCCACCGATTCGGGAGACATGGACCGCAGCGAGGAGGTCGCCCCCGACCTCGCCTATAAGAAAACCGCCATTGTGAACGTGGCCTTTTACGGCCGCCCCGGCGAGCCGGGTTGGGTTCTGATCGACGCCGGCATGCCTGGCTCCGCCGACGCGATCTACCGGGCCGCGGCGGAGCGTTTCGGGGAAAACGTGCCTCCCTCGGCGATCGTGCTCACGCACGGACATTTCGACCACGTGGGAGCGCTGCCCGAACTTGCCGCCGAATGGGAGACACCGATCTACGCGCACCGGCAGGAGCATCCTTATCTGAACGGCACCCGCGCCTATCCCCCGCCCCGCCCGGGCGCGGGAGGCGGCGTGATGTCGCGTCTCGCGGGCCTGTATCCGCGGCAACCGGTCAACGTCGCGCGCTGGCTCGGCTTGTTGTCCGAGAATGCAGAGGTGCCCTTCATGCCCGGCTGGCGTGTCATACCCACGCCCGGCCACACCCCCGGGCATGTCTCACTTTGGCGCGAGGCGGACCGCGCCTTGATCGCGGGCGACGCCGTCATCTCCACGCGCCAGGAGTCCGCCTACTCCGTGCTCGCGCAAAAGCCCGAACTGCACGGTCCGCCCCAATACTACACGCCGGACTGGAACGCGGCGCGCGATTCGGCGCGAAAACTGGCGGCCCTCGAACCCGAGTTGCTGCTGACCGGCCACGGACCCGCACTGCGAGGCGCCGAGATGCGCGAGGCGCTCAAGCTGCTCGCGCGGGACTTCGACCAGATCGCGCGGCCGGGCAAAAGCTAGGCGAAATCAATTCCCATCTCGGGCCTTGACCACGGGCATTCGTCGCTCACGGTAGCCGCTCCATTCACTGCCCGATGGTGTAATGGCAGCACAGATGACTTTGACTCATCTAGTCATGGTTCGAATCCATGTCGGGCAGCCAATTGCGCAACTTGGGCTTGCGCAAAATCCTTCCGGGAAAGACGGAGCGCCCACGCTCGCTTCCCTCGCCTAGGCGGGGGAACCGGGCAGCGCGAAGGCGAGAAAAGCCGCCTGCTGGTTGGGCGGGATGCGGACGTGCATGAGCACGCCATTGTCCAACTGTTCCTCTTTTTGCACGTGCCCGATCTGATGCGCGCGGGCGATGAGATCGTAGCGGGAATGAGGAATGAGCAACTTGAGATCGCCAAAGGCGTCGGCGATTAGCTCCAGGCAGCGATCAACCAATTCAGGCAGGCCGGCGCCGGTGCGGGCGCTCACGAAAATGGCGTCGGGCGCGAGCGCGCGCGCGCGCATGAGGTGGGCCTCGTCGGCCGCGTCGACCTTGTTGAACACGGTGAGCATGCGCTTCGCGTCGGCGCCGAGCTCTCCGAGCACGCCGAGGGTGGTGGCGTGATGGGCGGCGACATTCGGCGCGGTGACGTCGAGCACGTGGATGAGAAAGTCGGCGACGATGGCCTCCTCGAGCGTGGCCTTGAAGGCCTCGACCAGGCCGTGCGGCAGGCGGCGGATAAAGCCGACGGTGTCGGTGACAAGGAGCTTCTGGTTGCCCTTGAGCAGAAGCTGGCGAGTGGTGGGGTCGAGCGTGGCGAAGAGCTTGTCCTCGGCGAGCACGCTGGCCCCGGTGAGGGCGTTGAGCAGGGAGGATTTACCGGCGTTGGTGTAGCCGACGATGGCGGCGGTCGGCACTGGCACCCGCTGGCGCTTGTGGCGCTGCACGCCGCGCTGCTTGCGCACCTCTCCGCGCTCGCGCTTGAGCTTGCCGATGCGGTCGTTGACGAGGCGTCGATCCTGCTCGAGCTGGGTCTCGCCTTCGCCGCCCATGCCGCCCTTGCCGCGCTGGCGCGAAAGGTGGGTCCAGGCGCGGGTGAGGCGCGGCAGCGAATACTCCATGCGCGCGAGCGCCACCTGGAGCACGGCCTCGCGGGTGCTGGCGCGGTCGGCGAAGATGTCCAGAATGACCTCTTCCCGGTCGATGACGGCCAGGCCGGAGAGCTTTTCCCAGTTGCGCTGCTGGGCGGGCGAGAGCGACTCGTCCATCACGATGAGATCGGCCTCGGCGGCCTTGGCGGCCTCGATGATTTCCTCGGTCTTGCCGCTGCCGATGAGCGTGGCGGGCGTGGGCTGGCGCAGGTTGACCAGCTCCTGTCCGACGATGTCGATGCGGAGGTTTTGCACCAGCTCCTCCAGTTCGGCGAGCAGTTCGGCGGCCTCGCCCGGCGCCATCTCGTGGGTCTGTATGCCCACGAGAAAGGCGCGATCGCAGCGCTTGCGCTCGTTTTTCGGAACGTCGTCGAGAAAGTCGGCCATGAAGAATGAAAGGGGGTGGGAGCGGGGAAAATCAGCGGCGGCTGGGCACGCGCACCACCTGCATACCGGCGGCGCGGGCGGCCCGCATGCCGGGCTCGGCGTCCTCGAAAACAAGGCAGGACTCGGGCGCGACGCCGATGCGGCTGGCGGCCTCGAGGAACATATCGGGGTGAGGCTTGCCGCGGCCGGGCGCGACGTCGTGCGGGGTGACAACGACCTTGAACAAATCATCAAGCCCGGCGGCTTTGAGCGCAGGCAGGGCGATGTCGGGCGTGCCGCCGGTGGCGATGGCCACGGGGTGGGTCTTGGCCACACGCCGGGCGAAAGCGACCACGGGATCGATGGGCGAGATGGCGTCGAGACGCTCAAGATAAAAACGCTCCTTGCGGTCGGAGACTCCCTCGGCGCTGCCGATCTTCAAACCGTGACGGGCAGCCATGAGTTCGGCCACTTGGATGGAGGGAACGCCGCCAAGCGCATAAAAATAATCCTCGTCGAGCGGGCCGGCCAGACCCTCGTGGCGAAAAGCCGCCTCCCAAGAGCGATAGTGCACGGGCATGGTGTCGATGAGGGTGCCGTCGAGGTCGAAGATATACCCGGCGAAATCGCCGGCGGGGATGTCCAACTGCATAAAGAGCAAACCTTCAACCCGGCGAAGGGCGGCGCGCAACCGAAACCGCCGCCGGGGCCTGCTCCGGCTGACGGCAGGGGAAAACCGGCTTATCTGCCAGCGGCCGCCTCAGAGCCGCGCGGCAACTCGCGACCGAACAAGGTCTCCCACATGGGCACGTAAAGCTCCGTGTTGTCCAAATTCACGGGCAGGCGCTCACGATTGAGCCCTTCGGCGCGCGCCACCACTCCGCCGACGAGATCCCCCGGGCTCGAAAAAGTGACTCCAAACCAAAAGCGCCGGCCGGCGCGGTCGGGCCCGCTGAGGAAGGCCGAGCTCCCCTGCCCCGCCACACCGTCGACGGGATTGCCGAGCTTGGTCGTGGCCGGGACCGCGGGCGCGGGCGAATCGGCCGCGGCCTGGCGCCCCAGCCCGACGATCTGCAAACCGCTCGCGTCGCTGTCGGCGGCGGTGAGGAGCAGCGTGTCGGGATGCGCGGCCACGAATTCGCGCGCTACGCCGATGGCCGCGTCGGCTCGCTTGAAGGCCTCGAACAAGCCCGACGCATTCTGCGCGTTGGCAAAATCGTCCGTGCCCTCCTCCTCGACCACCAAGGCGAAGCGCTTGCCCGACCGGGCCAGCACGCGCAGAGCGGCTTCGGTCATCTCCGCCACTGTCGGGGCGTCCGGAGCGTAGGGGGCGAGTCCGCGACTCGCCAAGTCCTCCTCGGAGGCGGCGCGGTAAGTGGCGTCCGATGCGAACACGCCAAGCAGCTTTTTAACCGACACGTCGGCCCCCGCGGCAACCAACTCCTCGCGCGTGAACACCACGGCGTAGCCGGCCGCGCGCGCTTCCGCGACGAGGTCCCGCCCATCGGTTCGCGCGCCAGGGCCGTGGCGTCCCGCCGCGCCCGCCGGCAGCAGGTATTTTTCCCCGGCGGCCAGGATCACTGCCGCCCCGCTGCCGACGATGGACGCGGCGATGTCCCCATAGTCGGCGCGCTTCGGACTGCTGGCGAGAAACACGCCCGTGCCCGGCTCGGCGATCTGGCCGGTCTGCACGATGCCGGCGGCCAGACCGGCGCGCAGGGCCTCGACCAGCAAGGGCGCATCCGCGCCGGAGCGAGCGGTGATGGGCGCGCCGCCGTCTGTCCCGTAGGAGTCGGCGACGACCTTGACGCCCCAAGCGTGGACGGTGCCTCCGCCGTGCGAGGTGGGCGAAAAGCCGTCGCTAAAATGCGAACGGTAGAGCGCCACGCCCGGAAGTCGGTCCCAGTTCGTCAGGCCGTCGGGGCCGACGGTGGCGATGCGGAAGGCGTTCCATGCCGCCAGCGAGGAGCCGTCGGGATGCACAAGGATCACGTTGCCCGCCTTGGGCGCCGACGCCGCGACGCCGGGCAGGAGAAGGGCGAACGACGCAAAAAGCGGGACCAATCGTTTCATGGGCGCCAAGGTGCGAATCGCCGGTCGCTTGGCAAATCGGGGCGCTTAACCGCGCTCGACACGACGGCGCCAGCGAAGCGCCACCGACACGAGCGCCATGAGGGCGGGCACTTCGACCAGCGGACCAACCACGGCGGCGAAGGCGGCGCCGGAGGTCAGGCCGAACACGCCGACCGCCACGGCGATAGCCAGTTCGAAGTTGTTCCCCGCGGCCGTGAATCCAAGCGTCGCCGCCCGCGGATAGTCGGCGCCGGCTCGCGCGCTCATCCAAAAGGTAACGCTAAACATCAGCGCAAAGTAGACCAACAAGGGCAGCGCGATGTGCAAGACGTCCATCGGACGCGACAGCACCTGATCCCCCTGCAGGCTGAACATGACCACGATTGTGAACAGCAACGCGCCGAGCGTGAGCGGGCTGATCGCGGGCAGAAACGTTTGGTCGAACCACTGCGCGCGCGAACCGCGCCGCAGCACGAGGCGCGTCAGCCAACCCGCCAGAAAGGGAAGGCCCAGATAGACAAACACGCTGCGCGCGATGGAGCCGATGGTGATGGCGGAGAGGTCGAGTTCGCCGAGGTCGACTCCGACCAGAGGCGGCAGGATTTTCAGGAAAAGCCACGCGAGCGGGGCGAAGGCGAACACCTGGAAAAGCGCGTTGGCCGCCACCAGGCCCGCGCAATACTCGCGACTGCCGCCGGCGAGGTCGTTCCAGACGATGACCATGGCGATGCAGCGCGCGATGCCGACGAGAACCAGTCCGGCGAAATACTCGGGGTGGCCGCGCAGGAATATCGCGGCGAGGGCGAACATCAGGACCGGCCCGACGAGCCAGTTTTGCACCAGTGAAAGCGCGAGCACGCGTTTGTCGCGAAACACGTCGCCAAGCTCCTCGTAGCGCACCTTGGCCAGCGGCGGATACATCATGACGATGAGGCCGATCGCTATGGGGATGGAGGTCGTTCCGACGCTCCACGCGGTGAGAGCCTGGGCCACCTGCGGCGCGAGCTTTCCGAGCGCCACGCCGACCGCCATCGCGAGGAAAATCCAGACCGTAAGCCATCGGTCCAGAAAGGAGAGACGACCGACGATGCCCGAGCTCATGACGCCCCTTTCGCGGCGGCGAGCGCGCGCTTTATCTCGTCGCGGCGACCGTCGACGTAGGCGGTGAAACACTGGCGGATCTCGTCACGCACGCGTCGGAAAACCGCGAACTGCTCCTCTTCCGTTCCGGTCGCGTGCGCGGGGTCGAAGAAAGGCCAATGATGACGATTCACCTGACCGGGATAGATCGGGCAGGTCTGGTCGGCGTTACCGCAAACGGTGATCACCGTCTCCACCTGGCGGTCCAGAAAATCGTTCATGTGCTTCGACCGATGCGCGGACAGATCTATGCCGATCTCGGCCATCGCCTTGATCGCCAGAGGGTGAACGTAGCCCGCAGGCTTGGACCCGGCGCTTTCGACGTTGAAAAGGTCGCCGGCCGCGGCGCGCAACAGTCCCTCGGCCAGATGGCTGCGGCAGGAGTTTCCAGTGCACAAAATCAAGATGGTGGGTTTCTCGTTGATCATGGATAAGGGAGGAAGGCGGGTTCAGCAGCAGCCTTGGCCGGTTTTGCAGCCGGAACCGGAGGCAGAGGGCGCGGGCAAACACACGTCTTTCGCGAGGCAGTCCGTGTGCTTGCTGGAAACGCGCAGCAGCAACGCATCGGCCGTGGGCTCCACCGACGATAGAACGACCTGCACGACGTTGCAGGCCTCGTATTCCAGCTCCACCGGCAGATCATCGTCGCCCAGCACAGAAGCCGCGAAATCCAGCGCCTTTAGGAGCTTGCCCGAGGTGATGCGGTGATCTGTGTCGTCCCCCACCCATGTCTGGAGCATGCAGCACACATTGCGCCGGAGCCTACCGCCGCAGTCGACGAAGTCGCGCTGCACCCGTCCCACCTCGGTCACGTGAAAGTGCGCCTCGATAGGCTCGCCATCCGTCCAAATGACGGAAAGGGGAAGCCCCGGGCAGGCGTCGAGCACGGCGCGCAGGGCGGATAATTTCACGACTTCTTTCGCGGTGGTCGATAAGCTCATGGTTAAAGCAGGGTCACGGCTTGCAGCAGGCGCGGGCGGTGGCGGCCGGCGTGCAGCCGAGGTCGAGCTTGGCCAGTCTTTCAGCGTCCTTGCGAAATACCACCTCGGACCCGGCGCCGGCCGCTAGGGCGCCTAGCAGAGCGGCCCGGGCCGCGTCAGGTTTCGCAGGCAGGAAATAGCACATCCACTGACCCGTGCGGTTGGCCTCCACCAATCCGGCTGCGCGTAGCGTCGCGAGGTGCTTGGATATTTTCACCTGCGGCTCGCGCAGCACGGTCTGAAAGTGGCACACGCAGAGCGGGCCGGCCTGCAGAACGCGCAGGATACGCAGCCGGGTGGGATCGGCGAAGACGCGGTGCAGGCGGGCGAGGCGCATGAACGCATGCAAATGCCAGCCCAAGCATATTCCGCAAGCGGCATATGCTCCCGACGCGAATTCGTCACATTTCCGGCAGATAGGCAGGTAGCAGCGAGCGCAGGAGCTCGATCAGGTCGGGATGATCCCTGGCGGGGAAATCGTCGGGCACGCGAAGCACGATGATCGGCTTGCCCGCGCATTCCTCGGGGAATTTTTCACGGATGCGGTCGGCGTGCTTGCGCTCCATGCAAAAAACGCGGTCGGCCCAGCCGAGGTGGCAGGCGGTGACCTTGATGCGCGCCCCGCCTTCGGTGCCCGCGGAACGCGCGTCGTAGCGCGGGTGGCCCTTGAAGAGGCCCTCGGCGGTGGGGCTGCGCCACTGGTTGCGCGAGCAGAGGAAGAGCAGTTTTTCGCGCGCCATGGGAGATTCGTCAGGGCTGGTGCGAACCCGCTGCGGGCACGAGGACGAAGCCCGTGGCGACATCGCCGAAAATCTCGCTTCGCCGGCCCGCGTGGTGGACATGCCAGAGCGCTATGAGGGCGCATACGACGGCGTCGATCCGGTCTTCGACCGGCTTGCTCCAAGGCGCGGAAAGGAGCGCGGGGGTGTCGGGCGCCGCGTTCAGCCAGGGGAAATGCGTGGCCAGCAACTCCCCCACCCCGCGTTGCAACCGGGCAAATTCGGCGTCGGTGCGCGCTCGCGCGCGGCCGGCCTTGCGCTTGTATTCGAGGATTTTCCCCAGGCCGAGAAAGCGCACGATGGCCGGATGGGGAAACACCTCGGCGGCGCGGCGGGCGGAAGTCGCGTCCTCGGCCGAGGGATCGAGGGCGAAGCCGTGATCGGCGCGCAAGCGGGCGGCGAGGCGCAGCGGACGCGGAGCCAGGCGGGTATTCACCGGATAACATCCGGCGTGCTGGGCGCGAAAGGCGGCGCTGACCGCGGCGTCGACCGGTCTGCGCCCGATTTCGTTCACGCAGACAACCGGTGCGTCAAAAGCGAGAAAAGCCGGCCCGGGGCCGGCGGCGTCGAGAAGCGCCGCAAGCAAGGCTGCGTCGCCGAACACGTGGTCGTGAGCCAGAACGCGGGCGCGGGCCGCGCGCCGGCCGGCGGCGGGTCGGTAGTCGACGAGGCACAGGCCATCGCCGTTCTTTTCGCCCCAGGCCAGATCTATGCCGGCGATCAACATGGACGTTTCTCGGCGGCGCGCGCCAGCAACTCGGCGTGCAGACGCTCCAGCTCGGGCACGGCCACCCCGAGACGGCGGGCGCGGCGCAGCGGTTCGCCCCAGATCGGCTCGAGTTCGAGCGGGCGCCCGGCTTGCCAGTCAAGCAGCGTGGAGGGCTTGTAACGCATGCTTTTGGTGCGCTCGATCTGGTCCTTAAGAAAATCGTCCTCTATCGCCAC
>JAIXVY010000270.1 GCA_027482505.1 Opitutaceae bacterium
CGCCCTCGATCCGGGCCGAGCCGGGAAAAAAGCGGCCGTCGGCGCCGGCGACGGCGAACCAGGAAAGCGGTTTTTGGTCGGTGGCGACGAGGCCGCCCTCGGCGTGGTCGAAACGCAGCACGGCGCGCTCGCCGGAGAATTCCGCGGAGCGCAGCACGGGGCCGGACCAGACGACGTCGGCGCGGCCGTAGTCCCGGGCGAGGGCGAGGCGCGCGAGGCGCTCGCCTACATCGAGCTTGTTGCGCGGATGGATGTCGGAGAGGTCGTCGACGAGGTCGGTGGTGGCTATGATGCCGGAGCGCGGGATGCGGCGCGCGGCCTCGATCTGCTGCATCCAGAAGCGGGGCGCGGCCTCCGCACTGACGACCTGCCCCGGGCGCACCACGTGGTAGAGGTGCGGCGCGACGAGCACGGAATAGAAGGAAAAATCCGCGCCCCAGGACCGGCGCCAGCCTTCCACCAGAGCCGAGGATTTTTGCGCGTAGCGGGTTTCCTCCGGCTGGACCATGAGGTTGCTCTCGCCCTGATACCAAAGGGCGCCGCGAATCGCGAAAGGCGCGAGCGGGGCGATCATGGCGTTGTAGTGCGTGCCGAGGAGCGAGCCCTCGTGCTTTGCGCCGGAGGGATCGCGGGCCGCGGCGGCGGCGAAGTCCTCCAGCCCGGGCGTGCGCGCGTAGGCGTCGGCGGGCGTCCAAAGTTCGATGCGAGTGCCGCCCCAGGTGGAGTCGAGCAGGCCGACGGGCGCGCCGAGCTCGCGATGCAGCTTGCGGCCGAAGAAGTAGCCGGCGGCGGAGAACTTCACCGCGTCGATGCTGGCGGGGGAGCAGACCACCCAGCCGCCCTCGGATTCGACGTCGGCGGCCGGCGCGGACGCGCGGTTTTTCTTCACCTTGAAAAGGCGGATCGCGGGGAAGTCGGCGGCGGCGATTTCCTTCTCGGCGTTGAAGACGGGTTTTTGTCCGCGCTGTTCGCCGATGGGTTTTTCCATGTTGGACTGGCCCGAGCAGAGCCAGACTTCGCCGACGAGCACGTCGACCAGGGTGCGGGATTCGGCGGCGGCGCCCGCGCCGGTGGCGGTCACGGACAACTCGGCGGGAGCGGCCGAGGCGATCAGCGGATCCAGGCGGACCAGCCAGCGTCCGTCGGAACCGGCGACGGTCGACTTTTCCTGCGCGCCGAAACGCACGACGATGGTGCGTCCGGGATCCGCGCCTCCCCAGATAGGCGCGGGCAGGCCGGCTTGGAGCACCATGTGGTCGCCCAGCACGCGGGGCAGGGTGAGCGCGGCGGAGGCGGCGTGCGCCCAGAAGACGGCGCAGACGAGCAGGAGCAGGCGGGGGTTCATTGTCCGCTCATGACGTCGCGGACGCGAAAAAGTGTCACGCGAACACTCGCCGGCGTCGGGGGTGTTTAGCGCGGGTTCGCGATTTCCTCGGCGATCCAGCAGGCGGACTGGGTTAGCGACATGATCAGTTCGACCGCCTCGCCGTGGTCGACGGGCGGTGCTACCCCGAGGTTTTTGAGCGCGACCAAGGTTTCGTTGTCCTGTCTGGCGAGGGAGGCCCGGCAGGCCGCGACGGTCGCGGGTTCGGCCGAAAGGACGGCGTCGACCAGGCTCTTGGCCAGTCGAGAAAGGTGGAGGGTGATGCGCGAGTCGTCGTTATCGATGCGATCGGCGGCGACCTCCTGGTAAAGGACGGGCAGGCCGGCGCCATGCAGCCAGGCGGCGCCGGCGGCGCCGATCTCGCCGCCGAGCATTTCACGCTCGGCCTGCTCCATGTCCCCGTGGTGGGCCGCCCGGGCGAAGAGCAGGCCGGCAACGAGCGGCTCGGAAGAGCAGAGAGTCCAAAGGCCGATGTTGCGGGCCACCGCGGCCGCGGCGATGCGCTGCGGGTGGGTGAGGCGCAGGAAGCGCCCCAGCTCGAAGCCGAGCATCAGCATAGCGACCGTGTGGGCCCGCAGCCTTTGCAGGGCGAGGGGGCTCTTGCAGGGGCTTCGTCCGATCGTGCCGGCGGCGGTGAAGACCACCGATTTCGCCAGGCCGAGTTTTTGCACCATGCCCTCCCATTTCAAATCGGCGAGGGCGTGCGGACGAACGACCTCGGTGCGCACGAGGATGTGATGCATGGTGGGCTCGTAGCCCGGTATGGCGGCCAGCCGCGCGGCGACCACGTCGGCGGTGATGTCGTCTATGCGCTCAAGGAGGGCCACGATCTCGAACCAAGGCGCGGCGCACGGGTGGCGGAACGCCTGTATCGAGGCCGGGGTCAGTTTTCCGTTCGCGAAAAGCGGGCCGCGGGGGCCCCCGCCGCAGAAGGGACCGAGCAGGCCGAGGGGCTGGGCGAGCACGGGTCGCAGGTGAACGGGAAGACCGTGCGCGGCGACGACGCGTTGCGGCCGCGCGACGGAACGGGGCGCGAGCTTGGCGTTGGTCACGACCGAGTCGCCGAGGGAGAGGAGCTCGAGGGCGCGGCGGCGGGCGAGCACGACCACGCCGTCGAGGACGGACAGCGTCTGGGTGCAGGCGTGGAAGTCGCCCTGTTGGAGTTCGTTTTCCGCGGAGCGGGCGAGAATGGCGGCGATGCGCACGCCCATCTGCGGCAGGCGGTGGGAGATATGCTGAAACGCGGCGTGCAGCCGCGGATCGTTCATCGAGAGAAGAAGCTGGCGAACGCGTTGCAGATCCTCCTCGAGCAGCGCGGCGCCCTTGTTGAGCAGGCCGGCGTATTCCGCGGGGGCCAGCTTCATGCGGGCGCAAGCCTGCTCGGTGGGCTCGAAAAGCCGCTCGCGCCGGCCGCCGCGGTGGGCCTTTACGAGCTCTTGAAGCAGGATATTCGCCTTGTAGGGCTTCAGGTGGAAGGCCTGGGCGCGAAGCTCGGCGTAGCGCAGCACGACGTCGCGATCCCGCGAGCCGGTGTAGGCGATGACGGGCAAGTCGTGGCAAAAGGCGTGTCGCCTAACCTCGGCGACGAAGGAGGAGCCGTGTTCTCCGCGCAGCTGGTAATCGACCACGGCGAGGTCGACGTGGGGATTGGCGCGCAGGAGTTGCATCGCCTCGGTCGAGGTTTCCGCGACGAGGACCTCGTGCTCCTGGAAAATTTTGGAGACCAGGCGCTGGCTCAGCTTGTCGTCTTCCACCAGCAACACGACTGAAGGCGGCACGTCGGCCAGATCAGGATCGGTGGAATGCGCGCGGGAGGGAAACATGGGTGCTTTAAAACGTCATCGGCACGCCTTGCAGGGAACTTAACCGTTATTACCTACCAAGGTGGGGTGTTTTACTGTTTGCCGAGAAGTTGCGCGGGGTCGGGCCATGCCCCTTGCTATGGTCGGGCTTGTCGGCGTTGGGGTGGGCTCGCCGGCGATGATCGGGATATGTCTCGTAACCCGAGGGGCGGTGGATTGAATCCCTCAAGCTTTCATCCCCTTCGCCATGAACCGTTCGTCTCGCTGTTTGCTCGCGCTCTCCGCGCTCGTCTGGGCCGGTTGCCAGAAAACGGAATCCACGCCTCCGCCGCCGGCCAAGGCCGCCGAACCGCGAGCCACCTGGGCCGAGGGTCTTGGCTTCGCCGCCGACGCCAACGGCTATGCGGATCGCCCTGCTCCTGCTCCCGCCGCACCGGCCGCGGCTGCGTCCGCCCCGGCTCCGGTCAACACCCCGTCCGCCCTCGCGGGAAAACCCATACGCCACACCATCACCAGCCGGGACGGGCGCAGCCTGGAAGCGTTCTTGCTCAGCCGCTCCTCGGACGCGGTGAAAGTCCGCCGCGTGGCGGACGGCCATGAATTCGTGCTGCCTTTCGCGAAGATCTCCGAGGCGGACGAAAGCTTCATTCGCCAGAGCCCGCTCACCGTGCTTCCGGGCTACTAAGCCACGAATGCGTGCTCGCCGCCGCCGGACGAGGAATCGGCTGGCGGCATTGGGATGAATTTAATTCATGAATAAGGCATGTCTCCCAAGTTTGGCAAAGCGCAGGTTTTGTTCGCGACGGCGGGCGCGGCGGTGGCGGTGTCCTTGCTGGCCTGGGCCTCGACGCGGATGAGCGGGCTCCTGTTGCTGGGATCGTTTGGCGCCTCGTCGTTGCTGTTGTTCGCCTTGCCGGAGGCGCCGCTTTCGCAGCCGAGGTCGGTGGTGGGCGGGCATGTGCTGGCCTCCTTGATCGCGGCCGGCTGTCTGGCCTGGTGCGGTCCGGCGTGGTGGGCGGTGGGGCTGGCGACCGGGCTGGGCGTGGGCGCGATGATGTTGACGCGCACCTTGCATCCGCCGGCGGCGTCGAACGCGATCATCGTGTTTTTCGCCAAGCCGGCCTGGAGCGTTCTGCTGCTGTCGTCCTTGGGCGGGGCGGTCACGCTGGTGGCGATCGCCTTTGCCTATCATCGGGCTACCGGGCGGCATCGGTATCCCCGCTACTGGCGCGCGCTGCCCGAGGCGGCGGGCTGATCTCGGAGGGCGGGCGAACTGATCACCACGCCGGGGCCTCGCGCGCGCCGAGATCGGGCGCGGCGCCGGAAGAGAAATCACCATCGATCACCACGCCGCGGTCGACGAGGCGGCCGGACGGGGCGGGGCGCATGAACCAATCTTCGCCGAGGCCGCCGTCGTCGCGGCGCGGAGCGAGCAGGGCGCGGGCGGAATCCGCGTCGAAGAAATCGGCGAGGGTGGCGACGCCCGTTCCGGTGAAAAGCTGCCAGGAGTTGTTTCGGATCACCGGTGCGGAGCCGCCGATGGAAACGGTGGCTCGGCCGGAGCCGGCGATGGCGACGTTGTTGCGCACGGTGTGGTTGCCCGCGAGGGTGACGCCCACGTGGTTGAGGTTAATCGCGCCGCCGGCGTTGTCCCAGCAGACGGTGTGATCGACGGTGAGGCCGGTGGGGTTGTTGTTCTGGTCCACGCCGTAGGAGCGGTTGCCCCAGGCAAGGGAGCGCACGAGGCGGTGGGGCGCGCCGACGTTGTTGCCGCCGAGTTTGAAGCCCTGGCCGTTGCCGTCGAAGGTGGCACTGTTCCAGACGTTGATGCCGTTGCGCACGGCGATGCAGTTCTCGATAAGCACGCTCCCGTCGCCCATCCAGAGGTCCCAGCCGTCGTCGGAATTCTCGATGGCGCGACAGCCGCGAAAAGTGTTTCCGGAGCCGAGATTCCATTTGGCGCTGAAGCCGTCGGCATTGCCGCCGATCGGGGCGTCGAAGCTGCGGATCGAATCGCAGTTGAGGAAGAGATTGCGCGCCGGGTAGGTGGTGGCGGCGGTGCCGCCGGTGATGTGGAAGCCGGTGTTGCGGGCGGCGCGGCTGACGCAGTTTTCCACCACGTTGTCGTTGCCGGAGATTTTCACCGTGTTGTGGGCGGCGCCGACGATCTCGAGTCCGTAGAGGTGGTAGAATGAGCCGCTGATCGAGATGGCGTCCTGGCTGGTGCCGGAGGTCGCGGAGACGTCGAGCACGGGGCGTTCGCCGGGATAGGCGCGTATGCGGATGCGGCTGGCGGCGTCGCCTGTCTTTACCAGTGAGATTTTCGTCGTCGCGGAGTAGGTCCCGCCGCGGACGTAGACCAGTTGGCCGGGCTGGGCGAGTTCGGCCGCTTTCTTGATCGTGCCAAAAGGCGCGGCGCGGGTGCCGGCGGCGGAGTCGCTGCCGTCGGGCGCGACGTAGTAGGCGGCGGTTTCGAGCGCGAGGTCGACCGCGGTGGCGCGCAAGCGGGCGAACCAGACGCCGCGCGCCGGCAGGCGGGTGAAAAATTCGGTGCGCGTCGAGCCGGCGGGATCGCCGGCTCGGGAGGCGAGCGCGGCGCGGCGCCAGGGCGGGCGCAGCCAGCGGACGAGGTCGGGGGAGAGTTCGAGATCGAGCTGGACGCCCGCGCGCCGGCCCGCGCGTTCGAGCAGTTCGAAGGTGATATCGCCCGAGGAGAGCAGGGAGAAGGGCGGGAAAAGCACGGGAGCGCCGGCGTCCGGGACGAGCGGCGCCAGGCCGAAGGCGAACTCCTCCAGATTGGTCCGGCCGTCCCCATCCGGATCGGCGGCGGGCGCGGCGTCCGCGGGCGAGCCGGCGAACGCCGCGGCGGCCCAGTCGGCGTAGGCCTGGGCGCGGACGTCGGCGGAGAGACCGAGGCAGGCGAAAAAAACGGACGCGACGGCGAGGCAAAGGCGACGCGTCATGGACGGACGGCGGCGGACCGGGAGAACGTTGTCATGGGGCGGGGTGAACAAGGTCTTGGCCCAAGGGCGCGGTGGGTCGAGGCCGGCGGCGGCGCATTGTTGCGCAGGCAAGCAAAAGCCCGACGGCCGGAAGGCGCGTCGGGCTTGGAAGGAGGCGTTTGCCCAGGGCGTCAGACCAGGAGCAGGGCGGGGGACTCGATGAGCTGCTTGAGCGCGCCGAGGAACTGGGCGCCGACGGCGCCGTCGACCACGCGGTGGTCGCAGCTGAGGGTGAGCGTCATGCTGGTGCCGATCACGATCTGGCCGTTCTTCACAACGGGCTTTTGGACCGAGGTGCCGACGCCGAGGATGGCGGCGTTGGGGGTGTTGATGATCGGGTAGAACTTCGGAATGCCCATCATGCCGAGGTTGGAGACGCAGAAGGTGCCGCCGGTGTATTGGTCGGGTTTGAGCTTCTTGTCCTTGGCCAGCTTGCCGAGGGCCTTGGCCTCGGTGCTGATCTGGAAGACGGACTTCTCGTGGGTGTCGCGGATGACCGGGGTGATGAGGCCGTCGGGCAGGGCCACGGCGAAGGAGACGTGGGCGGCGCCGAAGTAGCGGATCTGGGTGCCTTCCCACGCGGCGTTGACCTCGGGGACCTTGCGGAGGGCCTCGGCGCTGGCCTTGAGGATGAGGTCGTTGACGGAGAGCTTCACGCCGGCCTTTTCGAGGCCGGTGTTGAGCTGGGTGCGGAGCGCGGCGAGCGGCTCGGCGTCGACCTCGATCTCGAGGTAGAAGTGGGGCGCGGTGATCTTCGACTCGATGAGGCGCTTGGCGATGACGCCGCGCATGTTCGAGACGGGGACGGCGCGCTCTTCCTGGATGGGGCCCTTGTTGAAGGACGAACCAGCGGGAACGGAGCCTGCGGAAGCGGAGGCGGGCTTGGAGCCGGCCTTGGCGGTGCCGGCGGTCTCGGCGGCGACGACGTCGGCGCGGACGATGCGGCCGCCGGGGCCGGAGCCCTTGATGAGCGCGGGGTCGAGGCCCTTGGAGGCGGCGAGCTTCTTGGCGAGGGGGGAAATCTTGACGCGCTCGCCGGCGGCGCGGACGGGAGCGGAAGAGCCGGGAGCAGGGTGCGAGGAGCTGGGAGCCGAAGCAGGTGCGGCCGGCGCGGGAGCGGCGGGAGCGACCTCGGCGGGCTTGGCGGTGGTGGAGGGCGGGGGAGTTTGCGAGCTGGGAGCCGGGGGCGTGGAGCTGGGAGCCGGAGCGCCGGCGGGGGCGGCGGGGGCGGCCTCGCCGGGGGCGCCGACGGCGCAGAGGGGATCGCCGATGGCGACCTGGCTGCCGGCGGTGGCGTAGAGCTTCAGGATCGTGCCGTCGGCGAAGGACTCGAACTCCATGGTCGCCTTGTCGGTCTCGATCTCGGCGAGGAGGTCGCCGAATTTGACGGCGTCGCCTTCTTTTTTGAGCCACTTGACCAGCGTGCCCACCGTCATGGTGTCGCTGAGTTTCGGCATGGTGATGACTTGAGCCATGGTATTAAAGCAGGGAGATGGGAGCGGGGAGCAGGGAGCCGAAGCGCGAAACGGAAAAAGGAAGCGCGCTTAGCGCATGACCTTGAGGATGCCTTCGATGACGCGCTCGGGGTTGGGGAGCTGGAAGTTCTTCTCCACCGGCGGAGCGTAGATGGCGGGGGCGTCGATGGTGCCGACGCGGAGGATGGGGGCGTCGAGTTCGTCGAAGGCCTCTTCCTGGATGGTGGCGGCGAGCATGGTGCCGACCGAGCAGAAGGGGCGCTGCTCCTCGACGATGAGGACGCGGTGGGTCTTGGCGACGGACTTGAGCACGGTGTCGACGTCGAGGGGACGGATGGTGCGCAGGTCGACGACCTCGATATCGAGGCCCTTCTCGGCCTTCATCTTCTCGGCGGCGGCGAGGGAGTGGAGGACGCAGCGGCCGTAGGTGACGATGGTGAGGTCCTTGCCTTCGCGGGCGATGTTGGCGCGGCCGAAGGGCAGGCAGATGTCGCCGTCCGGAACCTCGCCGGCGATGCCGTAGAGAAGGGTGTTCTCGAGGAACATCACGGGATCGTTGTCACGGATGGCCGTCTTCATGAGGGCCTTCGCGTCGGCGGCGTTGGAGGGGACGACGACCTTCAGGCCCGGGTGGTGGGCGAGGATGTTTTCCGGGGTGTGGGAGTGGGTGGCGCCGACGTTGGTGCCGCCGTTGGCGGGGCCGCGGATGACGATGGGGCAGGCGATCTGGCCGCCGGACATGTAGCG
>JAIXVY010000095.1 GCA_027482505.1 Opitutaceae bacterium
CTGCTTTGCCAGAGGTGGATTGGCCATTATCGCTTTCGGCTTACCCGATATCCACCTCGCGATGCACCACCAATCTGTATTCTCCCTCAACCGCATCTGGCGCGCCGTGTTTTGCGCCGCCGCCCTGCTTGTTCTCGCGGGCTGCGACCTCAAGCTCACGGATCTCACGCCGAAAGTCCTGCCGGAGAATCCCTCCCGCATCTATACCTTCGGCCTGCGCGTGACTCCGAAGAGCACCAAAGTGATCGAGGGCAGCATCAAGGCTACCATCGTGGTCGACGGCCAGACCCACGAGATGAAGGCCGGCGCGCTCGGCAAGAACGTGTTCGAGCATGAGTTCCAGCTGCCCGCCGGCCGCGACGAACTCGCCTACTACTACATCGTCGACTACGCCATCGAGCACGGCGGCGGCATCACCCGTCGTCAGGATTACACCGACGTGATCCGCACCCGCGTGGTCGCCCGCTACGTTCTCTCGATGGAGACCAATCGCGGTCCGGTCGGAGCCAAGATCAGCGTGGTCGGTCGCGGCCTGGGCAGCGCCGACGTGGTAAAGTTTGACGACCAGCCCGTGCGCACCGAGTTCGCCTCGGCCAACGCCATCAACTTCTACGTCCCGGCCGTCGAAACGGGCCGCAACTACCGCGTGACGCTTGAAGGCGCCGCCGGCAACTCGCCCATCGGCACCTTCCGCGTGGATCCCGCCGTGCTCGATGTCTCGCCCGCCACCATCTCCCTGGCGCAGGGCGGCATCCAGTCCGTCTCTTTCACCATCCCCTCCCCCGCGCCCGCCGGCGGCCAGCTGCTCGACGTCACCACCGACATCCCCGACAGCGTCATCATGCCCGAGGTCATCGTGCCCGCCGGCCAGTCCTCCGTCTCCATCGACGTGAAGGGCGGCAAGCCCGGCACCGGCAGCCTCTTCCTCAAGGGCTACGGCAACACCGGCGAGATCACCATCCCGGTGACGGTCAAGTAAGCCCACGCCCAAGTCTATCTCCGCTCCAGGCGGAGGCCGCGAAAACGGCCTCCGCCTTTTTATTTTCAGCCGCGATGAAGCCGGAATTTCGGTCACCCGGGAGTTGTGCCGGCCGCCCGACAATATCGCCTGGCGGAATGTATTCAGACTTTAATGGCGGATTTCACGGATGGGCGCGGATGGATCGGTTTGTATCCGTGATTATCCGTGAAATCCGTGGTCGAAAAATTGAGCCCCTGAAGTCCAAAGGTTATCATCCACTGGCATAACCACGGCCGCGCTCGGCCCCCTTTCAGAGTGATCTGCGGCCAAGTCTGAACGCGTTAAGCCGCCGGCATAACACGCCGAGCACGGGCGGCGGCACTCTATCCGCGTTTTGGGGACGCTCGCACTCTCCACGCGCGCCCACCGTTTCCGCCCATTTAAAAAACATCGGCGCGCCTCCATCTCGGCCAGATGTCGGCGCAAAAAAGCCACCGCCCTTGCGGGGCGGCGGCTTGGTTTGAGAACGATGCCTCGAAAGGCAGACGACCTTACTTGGTGGGAACTTCGGCGATCGTCTTGAGGATGCGGGAGGCAACCTCGTAGGGATTCGCGGCGGAGTTCGGACGACGGTCCTCGAGGTAGCCCTTGTAGCCCGCCTTGACGAAGCTGTGGGGGACGCGGATCGAGGCGCCGCGGTCGGCGACACCATACGAGAACTTGTCGATCGACTGGGTCTCGTGGAGGCCGGTGAGGCGGAAGTGATTGTCGGGGCCGTAGACGGCGACGTGCTCGGACATGTTCTTGGAGAACGCGGCCATGAGCTTCTCGAAGTATTCCTTGCCGCCGACTTCACGCATGAACTTGGTGGAGAAGTTGGAGTGCATGCCGGAGCCGTTCCAATCGAGGGGCGAGTTGTAGACGCCGCGGATCGGCTTGCAGTGGAATTCCACGTCGATGCCGTATTTCTCGCACAGGCGAAGGAGCAGGTAGCGGGCGACCCAGACGTCGTCGGCGGCCTTCTTGGAGCCCTTGCCGAAGATCTGGAACTCCCACTGGCCGGAAGCGACCTCGGCATTGATGCCCTCGTGGTTTATGCCGGCGTCGAGACAGAGATCGAGATGCTCCTCGACGATCTGGCGGGCGATATCGCCGACATTCTTGAAGCCGGCGCCGCAGTAGTAGGGGCCCTGGGGAGCAGGATAGCCGCCCTGGGGGAAGCCGAGCGGACGGCCGTCCTGATAGAGGAAATACTCCTGCTCGAAGCCGAACCAGGTGTCAGCGTCGTCAAGGATGGTGGCGCGGGCGTTGGAAACGTGGGGAGTGCCGTCGGCGTTGTAGACCTCGCACATCACGATGGCGCCGTTCTTGCGGGTGGTGTCCGGATACACGGCGACCGGCTTCAGCACGCAGTCGGAGCTGCCGCCGGGGGCCTGCTGGGTGGAGCTGCCATCGAAGCCCCAGAGCGGGAGCTCTTCAAGCTTCGGGAAGCTCGCGAATTCCTTGATCTGGGTCTTGCCGCGCAGGTTTTGCACGGGCTTGTAGCCATCGAGCCAGATGTATTCGAGTTTGTATTTAGCCATGGATATGGAGGTTGGGAGAAAGTGGGTTTGGGCTGAGGCTCGACTTCCGCGATTTACGGAGGACTACCCCGGGCAAAACCCTGTGCAACGGTTTCAGCACTCGCTGTGCCAGCAATGAAAAAAATTGCTACGTTGGCCTTCCACGCGAAAAACCCGTCATTTTTCGAATCCGGCGGAGAAAGACTCCGGGCAAAAATGTCCATTCTCGGTCGCGGCCAAGCTTGCGGATGAAGACGACCGGACGATTCTGAGCATTTTCGACCATGCAGGAAATGAAAGACACCCGCCGTGCCTTGGTTCGCATCGGCTATGATGGCCGGGTGCACAAGTCGTTTCGCGGTCATCAGGCGCAACAGCGTTTCGAAAACGAGATTCGCGTGCTGCGGTATCTGGAAAGCAAGGGTTGCCCACACGTGCCGCGCGTTTTGGAGACTTACCCGGAGGAGCTGCGGCTGGTGACAACGAATTGCGGCCAGCGCGTCGAGCACATCGCCCCGGCGAAGGTTAAGGAGATTTTCGCCGAATTGGAAAAAACCTTCCGCGTGCGCCACGACGACGCCTACGCAAGAAACATAACCTACTCCCCCCACGCCGGTTCCTTCTGCGTGATAGACTTCGAATTCGCGACCATCCTCGATCCCGCCGCGCCGCCCGGGCCGGCCCTGGATCTGCCCCAGCCGGACGGCCCCAGGGGAGACTGAGCGACCGCTCCTTCTTGCCGCGCAGGCTTGCCGTCGCGTCGCATCGCGCCCTTCTTGCCGGCTCCGCTTTCCCATGCCCGACACCCCGCCTCCAGCGCTTCATTGGTCCGGCCTCACCCACCGCGGCAAGGTTCGCCCGAACAACGAGGATACTTTTCTCGCCCTGAACTTCGACGGCCACGAAGTTCGCTATCTGGGCAAAGTGGGCGAATCCCACCTCGGCGTGGGGGACTTCGTGTTCGCGGTGAGCGACGGCATGGGCGGCGCGCGCGCCGGTGAATTCGCCAGCCGCATCGCGGTGCAAAAAATAACCCGCCTGCTGCCTCGCGCCTACCGGCTCTCCGCCACCGGCCTCGAGGCGGGCTTCAACGACGTGTTGAGCGAGTTGTTCGACGCCATCCATCACGAGTTGCTTCAGCTGGGGCGCAGCTACGCCGAGTGCTCCGGCATGGGCGCCACGCTGACGCTCGCCTGGTTCACGCCCCAATGGCTCTACTTCGGCCACATCGGAGACAGCCGCCTCTACTATCTGCCCCGCGAGGGCGGCATACGCCAGCTAAGCCACGACCACAGCTACGTCGGCTGGCTGCGCCGCAAGGGCGAGATTAACGAGCGCGAGGCCCGCGAACATCCGCGACGCAACGCCCTTCAGCAGGCGCTCGGCGCGGGCCACCAGTTCATTGACCCCCAAGTCGGCGCCCTCGCCCACCGGCCCGGCGATCGCTTCCTTTTGTGCTCCGACGGGGTGACCGACGGGCTGTGGGACCATCACCTGGAGACCGTGGTCCGCGCCCCGGTCGAGAGCCGCGTGCACCAGCCGGCCGCGGAACGGTTGGTTGAGGAGGCGCTGGAGGCCTCGGGGCGCGACAACCTGACCGCGCTGGTGGTCGAGATGGACGGACCGGCCCCGGCGCGCCCGGCGTCCGCAGCCGTGGTGGACGCGACGTGCTAAGCGAGGCGCCAACCATGCCGGCAGGCAGGCCCCACCTCGTGTTCGTCTACGGCACCCTGAAGCGGGGCGGCTCCAACCACGGCCGGCTGGCCGGCCAATCCTATCTGGGGCCGGCGCGGACCGCGCCGGGCGTCACCTTGTATTCACTGGGCGAATACCCAGGTCTGGTCGCCGCGCCCCAAGACCGCGACGGGGTGACGGGCGAACTTTGGGCGGTCGACGACCGCGCGCTGGCCGGTCTGGACGAGCTGGAAGGCCTGGCCGAGGGGCTCTACGCGCGCGAACCCGCCCGGCTCGTAGAGTGGCCGGCGGAGCTGACCGAGGCCGAAGCCGGGCGCGCCGAGCTTTATCGCTATCTGCGGCCAGTGGACGCCGCCGCGCGCCTCGGCTCCTTTTGGAAGGTCTGACGTCCGGCGGAGAAAGACGTCACTTTTTATACCAGCCGCCGTCCTCGCGCTGGAGCCACACCCCGGTCTTGCTGGCCGCGGCGATCTGGCGGGCGAAAGTGCGGCCCGCCGTCTCGGGGTTGCCGCCGCTTTTCGCGGCGAGTTCGGCGAAGACCACCGCGCGGTCGGCGTTCTCGGCCGCGACGATCTTCTCGGCCTCGGCCCCGCCTCCGCGGGCCACGAGGTAGCCGGTGTTGCCCTCGCCCACCGCTCCGGCGGCCTTCAGCTTGTCGACCACGGCCACGCGGTCGCGCATGCCGGCCTTGGCCGAAGCCGCGTCCCCGGCGTGGACCACCACGGCGGTCGTGCAGAGCGCGGCGAAAAGCAGGGAACGGGATGAGATCGGCATCATACGCAAAAGGGGGTCAGGAGTTGGGCTTGAGGGCGTCGGTTTTGACCGTCTGGGAGTCGCCGTAGATGTCGCTGATGAGGTCGGTCACCGCCTGCTCCATCTTCACGTTCAC
>JAIXVY010000146.1 GCA_027482505.1 Opitutaceae bacterium
CCTCGACGTCGGGCAGGAGCAGGTCCTGCTGCGATTTGTTGAAGCGGTGCAGCTCGTCGATGAACAGCAGGGTGGGCCCGCCGGTCCGGCGGCGCGCGGCCGCGAGGATATCACGCAGCTCGCCGACGTTGCTCATGACGGCGTTCACCCGCACGAAGCGGCTGCCGGTGACGCGGGCGATCGCCTCGGCGAAGCTGGTTTTTCCGCAGCCCGGAGGACCGTAGAAAATCAGGCTGCCGAAACGGTCCGCGGCGATGAGCCGCGCAAGCAGTCCGTCCGGCCGGGTGAGGTGCTCCTGCCCGGCGATTTCTTCGAGCGAGCGCGGCCGCATGCGCGCGGCGAGCGGCTGGCGGATCGGCGCGGTCGCGGGGCCCCCGGCGGACGGGGGCGAAGCCGCCGGCTCGGGTTCGCCAAAAAGATCCGGCTCCTCGGCCATGGCGCGAGCCGGCTCAGGCGGCGGCGCCGGCGGCCACCGCGGCGAAGTTGCGGTAGATTTGCAGGCCCTTCGCCTGGCTTTTCTCGGGGTGGAACTGGGTGGCGAAACAGCGCCCGCGGCCGATCGCCGCGGTGAAGACGCCGCCATAGTCGCACTCCGCGAGCACGAGCGAACGCTCGGCCGGCAGGCAGTGAAAACTGTGGACGAAATAAAACGCCTCGCCCTCGGCGCCCAGGCCGGCGCGCAGCGGCGAGTCCGCCTGCGCGAAACGCACCGTGTTCCAGCCCATGTGCGGAATCTTGAAATCAGCCGGCCGGACGAAGCGGACCACGCGGCCGGGGAACACGCCCAGACCCTCGGTCCCCTGGCCCCCGCCCTCCTCGGAATGCTCGAAAAGCGCCTGCATGCCCAGGCACACGCCGAGGAAAGGCAGGTCGGCGGCGATCCATTCGCGCACCGTGCGATCCAGGCCGGTGGCGCGCAGCGAGGCCACGCAGTCGCGCAGCGCGCCCACGCCCGGCAGCACCAGGCCGTCGGCGTCGGCCGCCTCGACCTCGAGGGGGGTGCGCACCACGCGCACCGTGGCGCCCACGGCCTCGAGCGCCTTGGTCACGGAACGCAGATTGCAGATACCGTTGTCGATGACGGCGATCATCAGAGCAGGCCCTTGGTGCTGGGGATCTGGCCGGCGAGGCGGGGATCGACGCGCGTGGCGGCGTCGAGCGCGCGGGCGAGCGCCTTGAAGATGGCCTCGGCCACGTGATGCGGCTCCTCGCCGTATTCCAGCTTCACGTGCAAATTGCAGGCGAGGGCGTTGCTGAAGGCGCGGGCGAATTCCTTCACCAGGATGAGATTGAAGTCGCGCACATACATCGTCGGCGCGGCCACGTCGTAGACGAGCGCGGCGCGTCCCGAGAGATCCACGACCACGCGGGCCAGGGCCTCGTCCATGGGCACGTAGAAAAAGCCGTAGCGCACGATGCCCTTCTTGTCGCCGAGCGCCTGCCGGAAGGCGTCGCCCAGGACGATGCCCACGTCCTCGACGGTGTGATGATAGTCGACCTCGACGTCACCCTTGCAAACGACCTCCAGGTCGAACTGGCCGTGCTTCGCGAACAAGGTCAGCATGTGGTCGAAGAAGGGCACGCCGGTGGCGATGCTGGAACGGCCGGTTCCATCCACGACGAGGCGGAGCTGGATGTCGGTCTCGGCGGTCTTGCGGGCGAGGGAGGCGGTGCGGTCGGCGGACATGGAGTTTGAAAACGGGATTCCACCCGGGCGGGCACGAAACACAAGTCCCGGCATTGTTGCGCGGCGAACGCGGGCTTCCGCGGCGCGCTTGCGAAATAATCGGCCCGGTCGGAGGGATTCCCCTCGCCCGCCCCGGGGAGTTTTCTAGGGTGCCCGCCCAGAGCCATGAAGCCCGCCCCGCATCCGCTGCTGCCTCCGACGACCCCGTCGCAGCGACTGGCGTTTTTTCTGGGCGTGATGGTGGCCGCGGCGGGGGCGATGGTGCTCGCCGGCTGGTGGCTGGGCATAGACCGGCTGGTCCAAGGCTCGCCCAATCTGGAGCCGGTGCGGGCGAATTCCGGCCTCTGCTTTCTTCTCCTGGGGCTTTGCGTCGCCGAGCAGGCACGAAACCCGAGACCGTCCGTCTGGCTGCCGCTTCTGCCGGTCGCCATCGGCCTGCTCACCCTGCTGCAAAACATCGCGCGCGTCGACCTCGGCATAGACCAGCTGCTCGCGCGCGACCACCTCAGCGCGGCCTATGTAAACCATCCCGGTCGCATGAGGCCGGTGGCGGCGGCGAGCTTCGCGCTGGCGGGCCTGGCGCTCTCTCCCCTGCTTTTCAACCGCCCTATCCGGCGCGCCCTCGCGCTGGGCCTGACCGGTTCCCTTGTCGCCGCCCTGGGCTCCGCCGGCATAGTGGGCTACGCGCTCAGCCTGCCCGGCGGCCTGGTATGGGACCTGGGCTCCGTGTCCCCCTGGTCCGGCGGCATCGCCCTGCTGCTCGGCCTCGCGCTGCTGGCGGCGGCCTGGAACGTGCACCGCGGCACCACGGACTCCCCGCCCGGCTGGCTGCCGCTGCCCGTCATCGTCGCCTCCGGCACGCTCACGGTGGTGCTTTGGCTCGGCCTGCGGGAGCGCGAGGCGTATTTCACCGCGCTGTCCACCCGCAGCGCGATGAACAGCTTCGCGGGCGACATCAGCTTCGAGATCGAGCGGCAGGCGTCCGCGCTCGGCCGCGTGGCCCTGCGCTGGAGCCTGCTCGAGGGCACCAGCGCCATCGTGCGCGAGGCCGACGCCATCACCTTTGTCAACGAATCGGCCGGGGCGCAGTCCCTCGCCTGGCTGGAGCCGGGAGGACGCACCCGCTGGTTCCACCCCATGGCCAACAACGAGGGGCTGGGCGGCTACGAGCACGCCCGCGAGCCCGCCCGGGCCGAGGCCTTGCGCCAGGCGCGCGCCACGGCCCTGCCCGCCGTTTCCGGCACCCTTCCGGTGGGCGCGCACGGCTCGGGCTTTTCCATCTACGCGCCGGTCCTGACGCTAGGCGGGGTCAGTGGCTTCGCCTCGGCGGACTTCACCTACGCGCGCTTCTTCGCGACGCTGCATCGCCGCCGCGACACCGACGCCCACGTCTACACCGTCATGGTGGGCGGCGTGCCGGTCTTCGACTCCCGCGGCCGGATGAACGCGGGGCCGCTGGAGGGCGCGATCGAGGACGATTTCAAGATTTTCGACCGGCGGGTGCGGATCACCCTCGCGCCCAACCGCGACCGCGACGCGCTCAGCCGGCGCCGCCTGCCCGAGGCCGCCCTGCTCGCCGGCATGGGCATCACCTTCCTGCTCGGTCTTTCCGTCCACCTCGCGCGCATGGCGCGCGCGGGCCAGCGCGAGACCGAGCGGGCGAACACCAAGCTCCGCGCCGAGATCGAGGAGCGCCGCCAGGCCGAGGCCGCCCTGCGCGCCTCCCAGCTCGCGGAGCGCAAGCTCGGCCTCGTGGCGGCCCGCACCGACAACATCGTGGTCATCGCCCGGCCCGACGGCGGCGTGGAGTGGATCAACGAGGCGTTCACCCGCCTGCTCGGGCCCGCCCTGCCCGAGATCGCCGGACGTCCCGCCATAGAATCGCTGGCCAGCCACGACGCGGCCGCCATGGTGCGTCTTCGCGACGCGGTCGACGGCGGCGAGGCCCTCTCCTGCGACGTGGCCTGCCGCGCCCGCAACGGCAGACGCTACGACCTCTCGGTGGACTTGCAGCCGGTCTACGCCGCGGACGGACGCTTGGAATACCTGATCTTTCTCGCCGTGGACATCACCCAGCGCGTCGAGACCGAGCGGGAGCTGCGGCGGGCCAAGATCGAGGCCGACGCCGCTTCGCGCGCAAAGAGCGACTTCCTCGCCTCGATGTCGCACGAGATCCGCACGCCCATGAACGGCGTGATCGGCATGACCAGCCTGCTGCTCCACTCCGCGTTGAACGAGGATCAGCGCGATTCGGTGAACACCATACGCCAGTCGGGAGAGACCCTGCTGACGATCATCAACGACATCCTCGACTTCTCCAAGATCGAGTCCGGACACCTCGAACTGGAGCTCATCCCCTTCGAGCTCGCCACCTGCGTGGAGGAAACCGTCGAGCTCTTCGCCCCGGTGGCCGCCAATCGCGGCATAGACCTGGCCTACCGCATAGATCCGACGCTGCCCGCCTGGATAGAGAGCGACCCGACCCGATTGCGCCAGATCATGGCCAACCTGATCAACAACGCGGTCAAGTTCACGCCCTCCGGCTCCGTCTCCATCGAGTTCCTGCCCGCCCCGGAAAACCACCGGATGCTGCTCGCCCGCGTGCGCGACACGGGCATCGGCATCCCGCGCGAGCGAGCCGACCGGCTCTTCAAACCCTTCTCCCAGGTCGACTCCTCGACCACGCGCAAATACGGCGGCACCGGCCTTGGCCTCGCCATCTGCCACCGTCTCACCCAGCTGATGGGAGGCCACATCGAGGTCTCCAGCGAGCCGGGCGAGGGCTCGGTCTTCAGCTTCAACCTGCCGCTGCGCCCGGCGCAGCCCGTGGTGGAGACGCCGCAGCCTCCGGCGCCCGATCCCCGCCCGGTGGTGCTTTTGCTGGAATCCCATGCGCTAAACCGCCGTCGGCTCACCGAGCAGATCGCGTCCCAGCTCGGGCCCGTGCTTTCGCCGCCCTCGCTGGCGGAGTTGTCCGCCCTGCTCGCGGAATCCTCCCTGCAGCCCTCGGCCGTCGTGCTGGACGACGCCTTGGCGGCCGAGGCATCGGACCGCGCCCTCCTGTCCGCCGCGCTCCGGCGCCGGGCCTTACCCGTGCTCTGGCTGCACCCGCCCGGCCGGCCTCCCGCGCA
>JAIXVY010000315.1 GCA_027482505.1 Opitutaceae bacterium
AGTGCTGGCTGGGCGAGTCGGGGCCCTCGCCGGAGAACATCGTGTAGTCGTTGTAGAAGAGCACGGGCTTGGGCGCGCCGGCGCGCGCGGCCTTGAACCAGTCGGCCATCGCGCCGCGGCCGAGAATGTCGAGCAGGTCGTGGTGGGCGTAAGTCTCGTTCACCACATCCCACTCCGCGAGACGGTCGCCGAGAACGGAGGTTTGTTCGGCGATGTGGCCGAGCACGGCGGCGCGGAGGGTGTCAGGCTCCTTTTCGAGCAGGCGGAGAAACTTCGGCGTGTAGCGCCACGAGGGCCAGACCAGGACGTGGCCGCGCACGCGGATGTCGCGCTCGCGAAACCAGTCGACGGCGCGGAGCGCGGTTTCGCGCGGCGCGTGGCCTCCGCCCGCGCCGTTGATCCAAGCGGGCCACTTGAGGTCGTTCTCGATCACGACCTTGTTGAAATAACGTTCGATCGTCTCGCGGTAGCGGACGTTGTCTGGCGTGTCGGCCTCGGCGCCGGCGATGCGGGCGGACTGGACGGCGGCGCCGAAGGCGAAGGCGTGGCGCCGCATGCGCACCTCGATCCGCGCTCCCGGGACAGGCCGGCCTGCGGAGTCCAGCACGCGCACGGCGAGGTCGGCCTTGCGGTGCTTTTCTATGCGCGCGGCGGCCTCGGCGCGCCAAGGGTGGTCCGGCGCGGAGCCCTCGTAGGCGGTGTCGGTGCGCGGCAGCGAAGCGACGGGCACGCCCGGGCCGTGGTTGAGCAGGGCGAGGTCGCCGAGCTCGAGCGACTGCGGGTTGTAGCCGAGGCGAAGCGTAAGCTGGATCTCGCCCGGGGCCGCGTCCCGGTCCGCGACGAACGGAATGGCGATCCGCGTCCAGCGCGGACCGACGGAAAGGGCTCGCTCGAGGAGCTTGGCGTGGGGTTTGGCCGATTGCTCGACAATGACCTCGAGGAGCGCCTCGCCGGTTTCCTGGAGCGTCTTCACGCGACGCGCGGTGAAGCCGATCCACAGCGTGTCGCCCTTAGCGACGGGCGCGACGGTGCGCGCGCCGAGTTGGACATCCCACGGGTAGGCGGGGCGGCCGAGGGTTTCGATGAAGATCGCCTCTGCGAAGGGCTGGTCTTTGACCGGGATGACGGTGAAGCGTCCGAGCTCCGCGACGCGCGGGCCGGAGGGGTCGAGCGCGCGGAGGTCGGCCGGCAACAAGGGCGTGGGCGCGGCGGCGCGGGCAAGGCAGAGCCCGAGAAGAAAGAAGGCTAGCAAGTGGAGGCGCATGGGCTGGTTCAGAGGCGAAAGGTTTGGGTGACGCTGCGGCCCGCGTCCGAACCGGAGGGGAGGGGAATTTCCATGCGTGTGGAGCCGACGCGGATTCGCGCGTGGGAGAGGCTTTGCGCGGGATCGGCGACGCTTAGCTCGACGCGCGAACCGGGTAGCACGCGGAGCAGCAACACGCAGGCATCGTCGACCACAAGTTTGCCCAGCGCGCCGAGATCCAGCTCGCCGGGCGAGAAAAACGCCGCGCCGAGCAGGCCGGATGACGGTTCCGCGACGGCCTGGAGCGAGGGTGTGTTAGCGAGGATGCGTATGCCCGGGGCGGCGGCGCGAGTGCGTGCGGCGGTCTCGTCCGCGGCGGGGGTCACGAGATAGGCGTAGGTCGCCTCGCGCGGGGCGGCGCCGTGGTCGGTCCAAACGGTGAAAAGTTCTCCCGCGACCGGCGTGGCGGGCAGGTTTTTGTGAATGCGTCGCCAAGATTCGATCCGTGACTCGGCCATGTGACGCAACCGCGTGTCGCCAAGCGCTAGGTAGGCCAGGCCATCGTGCCAGACGAGAGTTTCCCCGTCGGAGTAGATTGGGCCGCGTTTCAAGGCCTGGTTCAGGGTCGTGGCCACGGGCGCCTCCGTCGCATCGGTGATGCCCGCGCCCAGCGCGACGAGGCCGGCGTCGGCGAGGAACCAAGACTTCTTCGCGACGAGGCCATCGCGCTCGAAATCGAAGGCGGCGAAGGCGGCGTTGCCGTTGGTGACGCCGCCGACGAAGGCGCGCGAGCCGCGTTCGCGGCGGGCGCGGCCGGGCTCGAGCGGCGGGTTCTGGCGGGCGGTGGTTCCCGGGATGCGTTGCCAATTCCAGAGCGGGAAGATGGCGGCGTATTCGCCGCCGCGGGTCATGAGCGCGGTGGCTCCGTCGGCGAGGTGGTGGGCGTAGAGGTTTTCCGGGCCGTTAAAGTCGGTGTTGGCGAGGCGGTCGGAAAAGCCGCGCACGGAGGCGTAGAAGCCGGGGCGCCGAAAGGCGGTGAAGTCGGCGCGCCAGAAATGACGCGCGCCGGAGAGCGCGGGCGCGCCGGGCTTTTCGCGCACCCGAGCGGCCAGATCGCGCAACTCGGCGGCGAGGGGCGGCGGCGGATCAAGGGTGAGCAAATTTTCCGCCGCGATCGCGAGGTAGGTGCCGAGGCCGCGGCCGACGCGGGCGATCTCGCGCCCGCGCGCGCCCCAGTCCTGCCAAGGCCCGAGGCCCATCCATTGCGAGCCGTCGAGCAGGTAGGACTCGAGCAGCGCGACGCGCTCGGGCGGAAGCGCGAAACGCGTCCCGGCGAGGAGCCCGGCGAGGCGGGTGGCGTCGACCGCGAAGGAGGCGCCGTAGCCGTGGTTGTAGAGGCAGCGGCGATGTTGCAGCAGGCTGAAGTCGGCCTGGACGCCCTCCGCGCCCGGCGCGACCACCCGGATCTCGGCCGCAATGCGGCCATAGGCGCGGGCCACGAGATCGTCGTCGCCCGCGATCAGGCCGCGCAGGGCGTTGATCTCGGCCAGCCAGACGAGGTTTTGCGATTCGGCCTGGATTTTGGCGCGGGAGAGTATGCGGAGGCCCTGCTCGAGTTCGCGCGGCGTGAGTTCGGCGCGCAGCAAAAGCAGCCCGGGAGCGAGGGCGCGCGGCACGCCGATTTCGTTATACCACCAGTTGACGTTGGTGAAATCGCGCGCGAACCAGAACTCCCAGGCGCGCCCGATGGCGGCGCGCAGGGCGGGGTCGCGCGCGAGCGGCGAGCCCGGCGCGCGGTAGGCGCGGGCGAGCAGCGTGACGCGCTCCATGTGGCTGAGGTGCGGCCAGTTCGTTCCCTCGCGATTGGCGTAGTCGAGGTCCGGCCAGGAACCGTCCCGGCCCAGGGAGGCCAGCGATTCGCGCGCGGCGGCGAAATCCGTTTCGGCCAGCCATTCCGATTCGAGACGCGTCCGCAGGACGGCCAAATCGTCGGCGCGCACGGCTTCCGGCATGACGAAAAGCAGGCACAACAACGCGAGAAAGCGGCGGAGCGGGGACATCGGGGCCTGAACAGCGTCGCGCCGGGACCCTTCGCGCGGCAAGGGGCGCGAGGCTATACGTTACAGTCGCTTCGAAAAAACAGGTCTCAAAACGCGTGGAAATTTCTCCAGCGTGGCGACATGTCGATCCCCGTTCAGCCCGTCCTTCCCTTTCGCGATCCCGATCTTCCGCTCGACGAGCGAGTGCGCGACCTGCTGTCACGACTGACGCCGGAGGAGAAGATCTCACAAATGCTTCACGCCTGCGCGGCGGTGCCGCGGCTCGGCATCCCCGCCTACAACCACTGGAACGAGGGCCTGCACGGCGTGGGACGCAACGGTCGGGCGACGGTGTTTCCCCAGGCCATCGGGCTGGCCGCGAC
>JAIXVY010000068.1 GCA_027482505.1 Opitutaceae bacterium
CGAGCTCAATCCGCGGCACGCCGTCATCAAACGCCTCAATGGTATCCGCTCCGCCAATACCGAGCGCGCCACCCTCGTCGCCGAGCAGATCCTGGACAACGCCCTCATCGCCGCCGGCCTCTTCGAGGACCCGAGCAAAATGGTCGCCCGCCTCTACAAGCTCCTAGAACAGGCCTGAGCCCGGGCTCTGATCGCCGCGCGACCGCCCGCCGGCCGAACTCCCGGCCGACATCCGCTGCGCCAGCTACCGCCTCCACGGCCCCGTCCCGCACCCGCGAGACGGGGCTTCATTATTCTTTGCGAAAGTTTTCATCCGCGCGCCCCATCCAGCGCTCGCATGCCGGCCCACCACGGCCCATGCTTCGCCCCTTTCACCCATGAGCTGGAATCGCTTCACCCAATACAGCTATCACAACGCGTCGCTCGGCTTCGCCCTCGACTACAGCCGCATTCCGTTCCCCGACGGCTTTCTCGCCGAGAAGGAACCCGCCATCCAGCAGGCCTACGCCGCCATGGCCGCCCTTGAAAAGGGAGCGATCGCCAACCCCGACGAGAATCGCATGGTCGGCCATTACTGGCTGCGCGCCTCCAAACTCGCGCCCACCGCCGAGCTGACCAAGGCCGTCGACGACTGCCTCGCCCAGATAAAGGCCTTCGCCGCCGACGTCCACGCCGGCAAACTCCTCGGTTCCACCGGCAAGAAGTTCACCCAACTTCTCGTCGTCGGCATCGGCGGCTCCGCCCTCGGCCCCCAGCTCGTCAATCACGCCCTCGGCCGGCCCGGCGCGGACAAGATGGCCGTCTCCTTCTTCGACAACACCGACCCCGACGGCATCGACTACGTCCTCGCCCAACTCGCCGGCAAACTCCCCGAGACCCTCGTCGTCGTCATCTCCAAATCCGGCGGCACGGTCGAGACCCGCAACGGCCAGCTCGAGGCCGCCGCCGCCTTCAAGGCCGCCGGCCTCGACTTCGCCAAACACTTCGTCGCCGTCACCGGCGAGGGTTCCAAGCTCGAGCAAACCGCCATCGCCCAAGGCTGGCTCGCCCGTTTCCCCATGTGGGACTGGGTCGGCGGCCGCACCTCCGAACTCTCCGCGGTCGGCCTGCTCCCCGCCGCCCTCCAAGGCCTCGACATCGACGCCATGCTCGCCGGCGCCGCCGCGATGGACGTCGTCACGCGCTCCACCGCGACCAAGGAAAACCCCGCCGCCCTCCTCGCCCTCATGTGGCACTACGAGACCGCCGGCAAGGGCCTCAAGGACATGGTCATCCTCCCTTACAAGGACCGCCTGCTCCTCTTCTCCCGCTACCTCCAGCAACTCGTCATGGAGTCGCTCGGCAAGGAGTTCGATCTTCAGGGCAAGGTCGTGAACCAAGGCATCGCCGTCTACGGCAACAAGGGCTCCACCGACCAGCACGCCTACGTGCAACAGCTCCGCGAGGGCGTGAACAACTTCTTCGTTACCTTCATCGAGGTGCTGAAAGACCGCGCCGGCGCCTCCATGGCCGTCGAACCCGGCATCACCACCGGCGACTACCTCCTCGGCTTCTACCTCGGCACCCGCGACGCCCTCAGCGAGAAGGACCGCCACTCCGTCACCGTCACGGTCAACGAGCTCAACGCCCGCACCCTGGGCCTCATGATAGCCCTTTATGAGCGCGCGGTCGGCTTCTACGCCACCCTCGTCGGCATCAACGCCTACCACCAGCCCGGCGTCGAGGCGGGCAAGAAGGCCGCCACCGGCGTCATCGCCCTCCAGCAAAAACTCGTCGCCGCCCTCCAGGCCGCCCCCGGCAAGCAGTTCACCGCCGAGACCGCCGCCCAGGCCGCCGGCGGGGACGCCGAACTCGCCTACAAGATCCTCGAGCACCTCGCCGCCAACGGCGCGCTCAAGAAGCAGTCCGCCACGCCCTGGTTCGCCAGCACCTACTCCGCCTAGGCCCACTTTCGGGCGGAAATCCGCCCCTCCGCCCGCCGCGCTTTTGAAGGCCCGGCGGGCGTTTTCATGTAAACACTTTCTCCTTTCCAACCCGCCCCCCGAGTCGCACCTTTTTCGATTTAATCCCCCTAATGAAAGCCCTTACCCTCGTTCTCTGCATTCTTGCGCTGCTTGGTTCCGGAGCCTCCGGCTTTTTCTGGTGGCAAATCGGCAACACCAAGAAGGATCTCCAGAACCAGCTCTCCTCCGAGCAGGCCCGCGCCACCTCTCTGCAGAACAATCTGACCCAAACCAACGCGACCCTCGAGCAGACCAACGCCAAGCTCGCCGAGACCGACGCCGCGCTGGGGGACACCAAGCGCAATCTCACCGCCGCCGAGGCCCGCAACGTTCAGACCGCCCGCGAGGTCGACACCCTTAAGCGCGCCGTCGCCGCCAAGGAGCAGGCCGAGAAGCAGCTGAATGCCGATCTCGACGCCCTCCGCCGCGAGCTCGTCCAGACCCGCCTTGCCGCCCAGGTAGGCAGCCCCGAGGATCTCGAAAAGGCCAAGCAGACCATCGCCGCCCTCGAGGCCCGCGTGGCCGAACTTCAAGGCGGCGCCCCCGCCTCCGTGACCCTCGCCTCCGGCGAGACCGCCGCCCCTGCCGCCCCCGCCAAGCCAGCCCTCAGCCAGCGCACCGCCGCCGCCAAAGTGGCCCAGGTCGGCACCAAGAACGCTTTCGTCGTCCTCGACCTCGGCGTCGCCGACGGCATCTCCGTGGGCAACAAGTTTCTCATCAAGCGCGGCGACGAGACCGTGGCCGAGTCCGTCATCTCCGAGGTGAAGGACACCTTCGCCATCGCCCAGGTCGCCCCCGCCTCGATCAAGTCCAGCCTGCGCGTCGGCGACGTCGCCGCCTACCAGAACTAAGCGTCGGACGCTTTCGTTTCTTCTCCCATGACCCGTCGCATCCTATCGCTCGTCCTGGCTCTCGCCGCCGCGTTGTTTGCCTCGGGCTGCGCCACCAAACAGCCCGAGGATTCCTCCATTCCGTGGAGCCGTCCCGCGAGCTGGGAAGGTGGCATCCCCGGCATGGGCGGCATGGGCGGCCCCGGCGGCATGCGCTGAGCGCCTCCGAGATTCGAAATCTCTTTAAAACAAAAACCCGGAGCCTGCTCGGCTCCGGGTTTTTTTATGCGCCGGGTTGATCGGCGAGACTCGACCGGAGGAGCGTCACTTGGCGGACGCGGGCTTCACTCGCTCGAAAACCGCCGCCCGCGGGTCGTGCGGCGTGGCAAGCACGAGCGCTTCCCCTTCCTGGCGCCAGGCCGTCACCCGGCTGAGCACATGGGTGTAGAGTTGCTCGGCAGCCATCAACTCGGCCGGCCCGAGCCGCCGGGTCAGCGCCAGCGGGCCGAACGTGAGCTCGTTGTCGTATTGGGTATAACGGCCGCCAAAACGATTCACGCCCGCGTTGCCGGTGGCGCGAAGACCTTCGGCGCCAAACTCCAGACTGAGCGGAGACCACCCTTCCGGAGGAGTGATGGCCGGTCGGCCCTCGATCGTGGACAAAATCCAGGATGTGCCCGCGAGCTCCTTGATCTCGGCGATTTTCGGCGCGCGATGCACGACCGGCGCGCCGGGCGCGGTGTCGGCCGGACGAGGCGACGGCTGCGTGGCGCAGCCGACGAGGACCGTCGTGATCAATGCGAGGCTTAAACCCAAGGTTTTCATTGGTAGAGATGGACTAGCTTAGAGGCGGACCCTGACCTTGCGCAACCGGTTCCCGTCGCGCCGGATTTCACTGCGCGCCAGGCTGGAGGGAGAGCCCGACGGCGCGGAATTCGCCGGCCAGCTTGTCGAGCGAAGCCTTGAGCGGCTCGGAGGCCGCCGTGGCTTTGGCCACGAAAGGCTTCACCGTTTCCAAGCCCTTGAGACTCAGGTCCGTGCCCAAGGATTTCTGAATGTCGGCCAAGCTGGTCTTGAAGGGTCCAAAATCGGATTTAACCGCCTGGTAGCTCTGGAAAATGCCCTGAAGCTTGGTCGCCACCTCGGCGCGGCGGTCAAAGGCGGCGCTGCGCAGGTCCTTGTCGGCGATGGTCGCGATCTGCTTGGCCCAGTCGGCGAGGTAGGCGTCGCCCTTGGTGCGCATGGCATCGGCCGAAGCGGCGATCTTGGCCGAGGTGGCCTGCAGGGCAGCGATCTCCTTCTGCACCACCTTGTATTGCGCAGCGATGTCGGCCGGGCGGTCGGTGAGGTTGCGCAGAGCGGCCAGGGTGCGGTTGATCTGACCGCGAGCAGTCAGGATGTTGTCGGCCGCCGACTGAATCGAATCCGAGGCGGTCGCGCCGCGCGTGAGAGCGGGGGCGCCCGATTGACAGCCGGTGAAAACGAGGCCTGAGGCCGCGAAAAAAGAACCGAGGACAAGGGCGTGGCGGAGTTTGATCATGGTGTCGGGAATTTCTCGAAAGGCCTTCAACGTGCTTTCCCCGGGGCCATAAATCAAACCTGCAAGGTGATGTATGAACCTTATTTGTCCCATTTACCCTCGCCGCCCGGGCCTTTTCGTAAACCACTGACAAAACGCCATGACCCACCGCAGCCTCAGGCACCGGGCTCCGCTCCTCGCCTTGGTCTTGCCGTGGATGATCGGCTCCGCGCTGGCCCACCATGACCTTGCGCCCCGCGCCCTCGGCATCCTGGTCGGGACGGCGCTGACGGCGATCGCCATTGCCTGGGGCGCGGCCCTGACCGGGGGCAAGGCCGCGCGTCTCGCGCCGGTCGCGCTGGCGCTGGCCCTGGCCGCGACCGGCGCCCTGCGCACCGCGCAGGATAGGGATCGGCCGGCGGAGTGGGACGAGCTGGGACTGCCGCCGCGCGAGGCGCGGCTGACCCTGCGGGTCGAGCGTCTCTTCGCCACGCGCGAGCCGGACCGCTGCGGCGGGATCGCCCGGGTGGTCGCCGCCGCGCCCCACCTGGGCGATCTGGCCGGCCAGCGTATCAGCTTTTCCGCTACGCTTCCCGCCGGCCTTTCGCCGCCGACGCGCGGCGCGGAGTTCGAGGCCCTGGGCGTGCTCGCCCCCCTGCCCCGCGACCCGCCTCCCGCCAGCTTCCAGCGGGCGCTCGCGGACCAGGGCGCCAATTTTGAATTCACCCGCGCGCGGGTTGAGGGCGCGATCACGCCGGCGGGGCCCTGGCGCCAGCTCTGCTCGGCGGGCGAGGCCCGCCTCGAGCGTGTGCTGCGCGCCGGCCTGGCCCATCGACCGGAGCTGGCGGACCTTTACGTGGCCATGCTGCTAGGAAAGAAGCAGGCGCTCAGCCCGGAGCAGAAAGACGCCTTTGTCCGCAGCGGCACCATGCACCTCTTCGCCGTGAGCGGTCTGCACATCGCCGCCATCGGGCTGGCCGTCCACACCTTGCTTACTCTAGCGCGGCTGCCGGGGCGGGCGCGTTTCCTCGCCGGCACCGCCCTGCTTTGGCTCTACGTCGAAATCACCGGCTCCGAACCCTCGGCGGTGCGCGCTTTCTGGATGATCACCTGCCTGCTGGGCGCCCGGCAAATCCGCGCGCCCAGCAACGGGCTGTCCGCCCTCGCGGCCTCGGCGCTGGTCGTCCTCCTGATCGCCCCACACCAGCTTTTCACCGCGGGGTTTCAGCTCAGCTACGGCATCGTCGCCGCGCTTTTGCTCTACGGCGCGCCGCTTCAGGAGAAATGGCACGAGGCGTGGAAACCGTGGGCCAACCTGCCGGCCGACGCGCGCGACTGGCGGCACCAGGCGGTGGACGGCGCCGGCCGCGCGGTCATGACGTCGGTCGCGCTGGGCATCGCGGCCACCTTGGTAAGCACCCCGGCCACGCTGGGCTTCTTCAGTCTGCTCGCCCCGGTGGGCTTTGTGGTTAATCTCGTTCTCATCCCCGTCTCCTCGCTGGTGCTTTTCGCCGGGGTGGCGTCAATGCTTGTCGGTCTGGCCGGGCTCACGCCTCTGGCCGTGCTTTTCAACCACGCCGCCGCGCTCACCCTCGCCGCAATGGAAGCGATGGTGGTCGCCGCGCTGCGCATCCCGGGCGCCTCTTGGCCCGCGAGTTTCGATCCGCCCGTGCTGGCCGTGGCCGGCAGCGCAGGCCTGCTTGCCCTGCTCGGGCTGGGCTACGCGCTAGGCTGGAGGCGCCGCATCGGCGGCTATTGGCTGCCGGTCGCCGCGCTGGCCCTGCTTCTCGCGTTCGGGCTAGGCGACGCGCCGGCGGCGCCGTGAGCGCATAAAAAAGCCCGGCGCGGACGCCGGGCTGAAAAACAAAATCGCGGACCTCAGGCGGCGGCGGACGAAGAGGCGGGCGTCACCACGCTGGCCTCGGCGGAGTTTTCCACCACGTGGTCCACGAGGCCGTAGGCCTTGGCCTCCTGGGCGCTCAGGTAGTAGTCGCGGTCGGAATCCTTCTCGATCTGCTCGATGCTCTTGCCGGTGTGGCGGGCTATGACGGTGTTGAGCGTCTGGCGCCAGCGGATGATTTCCTTGGCCGCGATGGCGATGTCGGCCGCCTGGCCGCCCGCGCCGCCGCTGGGCTGGTGGATCATCACGCGGCTATGCGGCAGGGCGAAACGCTTGCCCTTCGTGCCGGCGGCGAGGAGCACGGTGGCCATGCTCGCGGCCATGCCGATGCAGTAGGTCACCACGTCGCACTGGAGGAAGCGGATCGTGTCGTAGATCGCCATGCCGCCGGTGACAACGCCGCCGGGCGAGTTGATGTAGAGATGGATGTCCTTCTTGGGATCTTCCATCTGGAGGAAGAGGAGCTGGGCGATGACGACGTTGGCCACGCCGTCGTCTATCGGGGTGCCGATGAAGATGATCCGGTCCTTCAACAGGCGGGAATAGATGTCCATCGACCGCTCGATGCGGCCGTTGTTCTCGATCACCATCGGCACGTAGTAACTCATAGGATGCGCCCAAGTTCGCCGCGTCCGCGCGGAAGGCAAGCGCGACGGCGCGGACAAGCAAAAGCCCCGCCGCGCAAACGCGCGGGCGGGGCTGTGGGATTTTTTCCTAAAGAGAGCGGTGGGATCAGGCCTTGGCCGCGGCGGCCTCGGTCACGACGGCCTTGGCGACGACGAGGTCGAGGGCCTTGTCGAAGATGATGCTCTGCTGCACGGCGCGGAGACGGTCGCGGTCGTTGCTCAGCTCCTTGACCAGCTTCTCGGGCTTGGTGCCGCTGCGCATGGACTGCTGATAGAGGAAGGCGTCGATGTCGGAGGCCTCGACCTGGAGCTTCTCCTGCTCGGCGATGCGGGCGAGAATGAGCTGGGTCTTCACGCGGGTCTGCGCGGCGGCCTTGGCGTTGGCGATGATGGTGTCCTTGTCCTTCTCAAACTGCTCCTGGGTCAGGCCGCGGCGCTGGTTCTCCTGCACGAACTGGCGGAGGACGCTCTGGGTCTCCTGATCGATCAAGCTCTCGGGCACGGGGAACTCGACCTTGGCGACGAGGGCGTCGACGACCTGGCGGCGCTTGCCGGCGGCGTTCTCGTAGTCCTTGCGGGCCTTGAGATTGTTGCGGACCTTGGACTGGAGACCGGCGAGATCGTCGACCTGGTTGGCCTTGAAAAACTCGTCGTTGAGCTCGGGCAGCACGCGCTCGCGGATCTCAAGGATCTCGACGGCGTAGACGGCGGACTTGCCGGCGAGGGCCTCGGCGCCCTTGAAGTCGGCGGGGAAGCTCACGGTGAGATCCTTCTTGTCGCCGGTCTTGAGGCCGGCGAGCTGCTTGCCGAGGCCGGGAATGAGACCCTCGTTCTCGCCGTCGACCTCTTCCCAGGTCTGGGGGACTTTGCCGTAGATCTGCTTGTCGGGGGCGATCTCGAGGATGGCCTTGCCGTCGACGGAGCCCTCGTAGGCGAGCTTCACATAGTCGCCCTTCTGGGCGGCGCGCTCCACGACCTTGAAGTCGGCGCGCTCGCCGCGGAGGGCGTCGACCGCCTTGGAAACCTCGTCGTCGGTCGGCTCGACCGGGGAGACGGTGACGGGGATGCCCTCGAGGGCGGGCAGCTCGACGCTGGGGCGGATATCGACGGTGATGACGATGCCGGCGAACTTGTCGGGGGCGATGTCACCCTCCTGCACGTTGACCACCTGGATGACGTCCAGCTTGGACTCCTTGATGCCGTCGCGATAGGCCTTGGCCACGACCTTCTGCTTGAACTCGTCGTTCACGGCCTTGCCGAACTGCTTGACCACGAGATTCGCGGGGGCCTTGCCCGGACGGAAGCCGGGGATGCGGACCTGCTTGGCGACCTCGCCGATCACGGCCTGGTATTCGGCGGCGACTTCCTTGGCGTCAAAGTTGACGGTCAGGCTTTTGCGGGTGGGGGAGACGTCTTGGACTTGGATGTTCACGGTGCTTAAAAAGAGGAGGGATTTCTCGGGTGAATCTGGCACGCTACGCAGCGGCGCAAAACGCGGTCAATGCCCGATTCTGGCGCTTGCGGCCCCGCCCGTCGCGGCGCTTGCTGCGTTTCCCCTCCGCGCTTCGACTTCCGCCGTGTCCATCAGCCTCCGCCAACTCCTCGCCCGTCACGCCTCCCTTTTGGTCGTGGATACCTGCGCGCCGCGCGCCGAGGCCGCGCTCTGGCTGGCCGGCGCAAGCGTCCCGGCGGCGCGGGCCGGTATCGACGGCGAGGCCTCGGCCGCCCTGCCCGCGGCCGTGGCCCGGGCTCTGGCCGATCCCGCCGCGGGCGGCAGACGAGTCACGGACCTCGACGCGGTGGCCTTTTGCGACGGTCCCGGCTCCGTGCTCGGCATCCGCCTCGCCGCCGCGACGCTGCGGGCCTGGCGCGCCGTCCAACCCGGTCTCGCGCTTTATTCTTACCACAGCCTGCCGCTTCTGGCCATCGCCCGCCCCGGCATGACCATCGTGGCGGACGCACGGCGCGATACCTGGCACGCCGTCTCGCCGGACGCTCCTCTTGAACTGAAACGCGTGCCCTCCGCGCGACTCGCCGCGCTCGCCCCCTTGGGCACGCCGGAGGTTTTCCGACGCTGGTCCGCGCTGCCCGCGGGCACGGAACCGCTTCCGCTGCCTTGGTCGGCCGCCGAGTTGATCTCGGCCGCGCCGGACGCGACCGTTTTTGCCGAGGCGCCCGAACCCGAGGCTTTTTTGCACGATCAACCCAGCTATGCGGCCTGGACGCCGCAGGTTCACCAGGCCCCGTCCACTGCCCGTTCGCCATGAGCCGCCCGGCCAGCCTCCCCTACCGCTGCTGGGCCGAGATAGACCTCGCCGCCCTCGAGCGAAACCTGCGCCGCATCCGCGCCGCGCTGCCGCCGCACATGAAATATGTGGCGGTGGTCAAGGCCGACGCCTACGGCCATGGCCTCCACCACATCGCCGCCCGCCTCATGCACTCGGGCGCGGACCTTTTCGCCGTCGCCAATCTCTCCGAGGCCGCCGCGCTCCGCGAGATCGGCTCCGACTGGCCCATTCTGGTGCTCGGCGCGCTGCTGCCCGAGGAGATGCGTTTCGCCCCGGAATATGATGTCACCGTGACGGTCTCCTCGGTGGAGGAGGTTGAAAAACTGGACCGCGCCGCCGCCGCGGCGAGACGCCACCTCGACGTCCACCTCAAGATCGACACCGGCATGGGCCGCCTGGGCGTGTGGCACGAGGAGGCCGGGCCCGTCTATCGCGCCATACGCTCCGCCGCCTATCTCCGCCTCGCGGGCGTGTTCACCCATTTCTCCAGCTCTGACGACGACGCCGCCTTCACCGCCGAGCAGCGCCGGCGCTTCCTCGCCGTGCTCGACCGCGAGTGCGCCGATCTCGACCGCGAGCGCCTGCTCATCCACGCGGACAACAGCGCCGGACTGGACACGATCGAGCAGGCCGGCCCGTTCAACGCCGTGCGCGTCGGCCTGCTTCAGTTCGGCATCCGCCCCGTCGCCAACTCCCTGCTCTCCGACGTGCAAGCCGAGCCCGTCTTCAGCTTCCGCGCCCGCGTCGGCCTGGTTAAAAATCTGCCCGCCGGCACCGGCATCAGCTACGGGCGCACGCACATTTTGAAACGCGACTCGCGCGTCGCCATCCTCACCGCCGGCTATGGCGACGGCGTCCCTCGCGCCGTCAGCAACCGCGGCCAGGTCCTCGTCCGCGGGCGGCGTTGCCCCATCCTCGGCCGCGTGACCATGGACCAGACCATCGTGGACGTCACGGATCTGCCCGAGGTCGTCGCCGGCGACGATGCCGTGCTCGTGGGGCGCCAGGACGCGGCCGAGATCCCGCTAGCTGAATTCAGCCGCCTGGCCGACACGATTCCTTGGGAAACGCTCTGCTCCGTGACCAAACGCGTTCCCCGCCTTTATCGCACCTCGCTGGGCGTGTGAGGCGGACGGCGCTCCGCGCGGCGCCTACCCCGCGGCGCACACCCGGCGCGCTCGTCCAAACCTGGTAAAACCGACCGCAGGGAAACCTCGCCAGCGAGGCCTCGTCTGCACTAACAATTACCACGAGTCCCATGCCCACCCCTTCGCTTGACCCCCGCGAGGCCTGGAAGCCTTTGCCCGCCGCCGCTTGGAATTCGGATCTGGCCCGCCATCTTCTGCGCCGCGCCGGCTGGGCGGCGCGACCAGACGAGGTAGCACGCGCGGTCAACGAAGGCCTGCCCGCCACGCTCGAGCGGATTTTCCCAGCCCAGCCTCCCCCGCTGGAGCGCCCGGTCTACCTCGTCAAGGCGACCGAGCGCGTCCAGGAGCTCCAGCGCCTCAAGCGCTCCGCGCCGACCGTCGAGGATCGGCGCGCCTTCGACCGCGAGGAGAACACGCTCGAGGCCGCCGCCATGGCGGAATTCTCGTTCAAGTGGCTGCAAACCGCCGCCGACCCCGCCCGCTCGGCCTATGAGAAATGGCTTTTTTTCCTAACCGACGTCTACGTCGTGTCCTTTGAAAAAGTCCGCCGCGCCGAGCTGATTTTTCGCCACTGGGACGTGATCCGCCAGAACAGCCTCGGCCCCGCCCCCGAGCTCGCCAAGGCCGTCTCCCGCTCGCCCGCGATGATCGACTACCTCGATCTCAACCGCAGCTCCCGGCGCGCCCCCAACGAAAACTTCGCCCGCGAACTCTTCGAGCTCTTCGCCCTCGGCGAGGGCAACTACACCGAGGACGACATCAAGCAGGCCGCGCGCGCCTTCACCGGCTACCGCCACAACCGCGAGGGCTTCCGCTTTTCCACGCGCGACCACGACGCCGGGGAAAAGACCGTCTTCGGCCAAAACGGCTCGTTTGTCGGCGACGACGTGATCGACCTCGCCTACGCCCGGCCCGCGGCCGCCACCTTCCTGCCTCGGGAAATGGCCCGCTTTTATCTCAGCGACCAGACTCTGCCGCACGAGTTTTTCGCCCCGCTCGGCGAAGAATGGCGAGCCTCCGGCTTCAACCTGCGCGACCTCTGCCGCCGCTTCTTCGGCTCCGTCGCTTTCTATCACCCGGACTTCCGCGCCTCCTACATCAAAAGCCCGGTCCACTACTACCTCGGCCTCGTGCAGGACCTCGGGCTGGATGTGATCCCGCTCGAACGCACCACCCTTCAGCCCATTCGCCAGATGGGTCAGCAGCTTTTCCGCCCACCCAACGTCCGCGGCTGGGTGGGCGGCCGGCTGTGGGTGAACTCCTCCACCCTCGCCGCCCGTCGCCAGCTCGCCCAGACGCTCTGCTCGCCCTTCGACGAAGATCGCCTCAACGCCGACGAGCGCCTCGAGATCGAGGTCGCGCGCGACGCCGGCCGCCGCCGCTTCACCGTCGACGCCGACCGCATCCGCGCCTTCACCGCCCTAGGCCCGCGCGGCATCGCCGACCGCCTATGCGACTTCTTCCTGCCGGGCCGCGTCGACGACGGCTATCGCGCCGCCCTCGTCGACTACCTCGAGGCCGCGCCCGACGCCGCCGCCTTCGAGGACCGCGCCCGGCGCGCCGCCATCACCGTCCTCCAGTCACCCGAGTATCAGCTTTGCTGATACGATTTTCCCGCCCTCTCAGGTTTCCTTTTCCCGCCGTTTACCCTCCCATGCACCCGCTTCTCCCCTCCACCCGCCGCGAATTCCTCCGCCTCGGCACCAAGGGCGTCGGCCTGCTGGCGTTCTCCCGCTTCGCGCCCCAGTTCCTCGTCCAGAGCACGCTCGCCGCCCCCCGGCCGGAGAAAGACCGCCGCATCCTCGTGCTCGTGCAGCTCGCCGGCGGCAACGACGGGCTCAACACCGTCGTGCCCTACGCCGACCCCGCCTACCACGCCCTCCGCCCCACCCTCGCCCTGAAGGAAAAAGACGTCCTTCGCCTCGACGACCATCTCGGCCTCCACCCCTCCATGGCCCCCCTGCACGCGCTGCTTCAGGAAGGCCGCATGGGCGTGGTCCAGAACGTCGGCTACCCCAACCCCAACCGCTCCCACTTCCGCTCCACCGAGATCTGGGAAACCGCCTCCGCCTCCGACGAGTCGCTCTCCTCCGGCTGGATCGGCCGCTATCTGGACAACGCCTGCGCCGGCGCCGACGCCCCGCCCTTCGCCCGCGACAACGAGCCCGACGCCATCCACGTGAGCGCCGAGGTTCCCCAGTCCTTCGGCGGCTCCGTGCCGCACAACACCTACGGCCTCTCGCTCGGGGCCCGCGCCGGCCGAGACGACGTCGCCCTGCTCGAGCGCCTGGCCTCGCGGCCCGACGCCGGCCTCGCCGCCCGCGCCGGCCAGGATCACGACGAGACCGCCAACCACGCCTTCCTCCGCGCCACCCTCATGGACTCCCTGGTAGCGGAAAAACGGATACAACGCATCATCGACGCCAACAAGCCCGAGGCAGTCTACCCGGGCGGCAATTTCGCCCAGTCCCTGCGCAACGTCGCCGGCCTCATCGCCGCCGGCCTCTCCACCCGCGTCTACTTCGTCAGCCTGGGCGGCTTCGACACCCACGCCGGCCAGCTCAACTCCCACGCCAACCTCCTCCGCCAGCTCTCCGAGGGCCTCGCCGCCTTCCAAAAGGACCTTACCGCCCGCGGCCTCGACGACCAGGTCCTCACCATGACTTTCTCCGAGTTCGGCCGCCGCCCCAACGAAAACGAGTCCGCCGGCACCGACCACGGCACCGCCGCCCCTCTCTTCGTCATGGGTCGAAAAATCGCCGGCCCCCTCCATGGCACCGCCCCCAGCCTCAAACTGGAGAAAAACGCCGACCTCACCTTCTCCACCGACTTCCGCTCGGTCTACGCCACCGTCCTCGACCGCTGGATGGAGACACCCGCCGACGCCATCCTCGGCGCCCGCCACGAACGCTTGGGCTTTTTAGCCTAAGTGCGTCCGCTAATGTAAGATATTTTCATTTGAAAAGAGGCCCAAACGGACTAGGTAGTCCGCGTGTCGCGCCGTGAAGCAACTTATTCGCTAAAAACATTAAGGCCCTCTAAATCAGGGGCTTTAAAGCTTTTAGCCGCGACTTCCCTGCTTCTTTCTCCGCTTTACGGCCAGATCTGGGACGGCGGCGCCGGCAACGGCAACTGGAACGCCGCCAACAACTGGAATCCCAACGCCGTTCCGGTAAACACCGGCTCGGCCTCCATCACTTTCGCCGGCAACACCCAGCTCTCCATCGCCGTCGATTCCGGCGGCTGGAATAGGCGCCTCGCCTCGCTCACGTTCGCCTCCGGCGCGGGCGCCTTTTCCCTGAATGGCGGGCGCTTGGACCTGGGCTCGGGCGGCATCCTGCACCAAGGTGCGTCGACGCAGACGATCAACAGCCAGATCTTGCTCGAGGCCGACCAGACCTGGACCGCATCCTCCACCGGTTCGCTCGCCACCGGAAGCGCCAACTTCAACGCCGACGGCTACAGCCTCACCCTCGCGGGGTCCGGCTCCATCTCGCTCGGCGCCTCCGTGGGCAATCTCGAGAATCTCACGCTTTCCGGCTCCGGGGCCCGCTCCTTCGCCACCGGCATCTCCACCGACGGCACGCTCATCTCCACGTCCTCCGGCTCCGTCACTTTTTCCGGCCCGGTCGCCGGCGACGGCGGCATACAGCTCGGCGGCACCGGCTCCTACGCCGCGTCCTCCACCGTGATATCGTCCGGGGGTAACATAGTCATCTCCGCCGGTTCGCCGTTGTCGTTTGCCGGCAACGTCACCGCCAGCAACGGCTCGGTCACAGTATCCGCTTCGGGCGCGACCACCTTCGGAGGCAATATATCGGGACGCTCCGGCGTGGCCTTTACCGGCTCCGGCGACTCCACCGTGGCCGGCTCGCTCGCCAGCCAAAACGGCTCCGTCACGCTCTCCGGCGCCGGCGATGTCGTCGTGACCGGAGGCGTCAATTCCGCCGGCGGCGGCGTGTCCGTGTCCGGCTCCGGCGACCGCTCCTTCGGGGCCGCGGTCAATACCTCCGCGGGCGTGTCCGTCACCGGCTCGGGCGCCACCACGTTCTCGGGCTCGATCAACGCCGGCTCCTCCGCCGTCACGCTTGGCGGCTCGGGCGCGATCACCCTCTCCGGCTCGCAGGTCAACTCCGGCTCGCTCGTCGTCAACGGCTCCGGCTCGGTCGTCTCCGCCAGCCAGCTCAACCTCGGCGGCGGCAACCTCACCCTCTCCGGCTCGGGCTCCACCTCCCTGACCGGCTCCGCCATCAACGTCGGCAACGTCGTCGTCAGCGGCTCGGGCGACACCACCCTGGGCACCCAGATCAACGCGTCCGGCGCATTCACCCAGACCGGCTCCGGCACCACCACCTTCTCCGGCGCGGGGACGAATTACTTTTCCTCCGTTTCCATCACCGGCGGAGAGGTCGTGCTCGACCAGACCGGCGGCTACGCCCTCCAGGTCTCCGGCGGCAACGTGGTCATCAAGGGCGCCACCGTCAGCTTCGGGGGCGACAACCAGATCGCCAACTGGAACGACGTCACCCTCGGCGCGGGATCGGTCCTCCTTCTCAACGACACGCTCCAGGACATCGACCAGCTCATCATCACCGGAGACAGCATCCTCGATTTCGGCTCCGGCGGCTCCACCCTCGACGTCGGCGGCCTCACCCTCGTGGGCGACTCGGTTCTCACCATCGCCAACTGGAACACCAGCGCGGATCTTTTCTTCGCCAACATAAACCCCGGCTCCAGCACGCTCGCCAAGGTCGTGTTCGAGGGCCTGGGCGAGGCCGCCTGGCAACCCGGCGGCGGTGGCGGAGTCCTCGTGCCCGTGCCCGAACCCGCCGCCTTCGGCCTGTTCGCCATCGGCGGTCTGGGCGCGTTCGGGCTGGTCCGCCGACCCCGGCGCTGACCCGTCCGCGCGACCGGAGATCTCGCCCGCCGCGTCCCGGCGCGCGCCCCACCCCCGGCTGGAGCGAAAAACCTTTTGTCTCGGGCCCGGGCTTCGGCGTCACTGCGCCGGTCCCCCCGCCCGCACTTCCGGATGAGCCGTTTCCACGACGTTTCCGACGACGATCACCAGCCCCTGACTTGGGTGCAGGGCAGGCCCGTCTACGCCGCCCACTTCATCGTGGCCGTGCTCGTGGCCGCCATGCTCGCGACCACTCTGCTGCTGGCCTTGGAGGCGCGACGGCCCCTCGCCCTGCTCGCTTTTGACAGCGCGGCGGTTTTTTCCGGACAGGTCTGGCGCGTGCTCACCTGCGGCTTCGTCCAGCCGCCCGGACTCGGGCTCGTCCTCGATCTCGTCCTGCTCGCCTGGTTCGGCCGAGAGGTGGAAAAGGATCTCGGGCGCCGCTCCTTCCTGCGCCTCTACCTCTGCCTCCAGCTTCTGCCCCCCCTGGCGCTGCTCGCGGTCGGCTTTTGGATCCCGCAAACCTTCTCCGGCCAGACGGGCGCGCTCGCTGTCTTCGTGGCCTTCGCCACGCTTTATCCTGGAGCGGGCATGATCTTCAATCTCCTCGCCGGCTGGGTCGCGGCCATCCTCGTGGGTCTCTACACCCTCGTCGCCCTCGCCTCGCGCGACTGGCCCGGCCTCGTCGCGCTTTGGAGCACCACCGGCTTCGCCTTCGCCTACGTGCGCCACTTTCAAGGACGCCTTTCGCTGCCCGAACTTCGCCTGCCCAGACGCGCTTCGTCTTCATCGGCGCGCGGGCCCGAGCCGCGCGGACACGCATCCCGCCCCGCGCCGCGCTCGCCGGCCGCGGACGACATGGCCGAGATAGACGCACTGCTCGACAAGATCAACCGCTCCGGCCTCGACAGCCTCACCCCCGGCGAACGCGAACGCCTCGCCGCCGCCCAGGCCCGCTTCGCCCGGCGCAATGAAAAGCCGCGGGGGTGAGGTCGCGGCCGGCCCGCGCCGTCATTGCGACATCACCTTGAGCGCCTCCCCGCTCAGTTCGTTCGTGGTGTGCAGGGCCACGTCGCCGAGCGAGACGATGCCCACCAGCCGCTTTTCCCGGCTCAGCACCGGCAGCCTTCGCACCTGCTTGCGCTCCATCAGCTCGGCCGCGTCCTCCACCGCCTGGTCGGCGTAGATGTAGGTCACGCCTTCGGACATCGCCTCCTTCACCGTCGTCCAGCGCGGATCGCGGCACTCCGCCACCGCCCTCAGCGCGATATCGCGATCCGTGAGCATGCCGACCAGGCGCCCGTGCTCGCAGATGGGCAGCGCGCCCACGTCCATGTCGCGCATCACCACCGCCGCCTCCACCAGGCTCGCGTCGGCCTGCACGCAGCGGACGTAAGGACTCATGATGTCTTGGATTTTCATTCCGCAGGATAACCCCGGCGCGCCGCGGTAGGCCATCGGTCGGCCTCCCTTCGCGGGCCCCCAAAAGACGCGCGAACCACTCGGACCGGCCCCGTTCTCCGGCGGCCCACCGGCCGGGCCCCGGGAGCCGGCTTGGCCGTCCGCCCCCGGGTAAAGTCGTCCGTGCGACGGCCAAAACACCGCCCGTGCGGCGGGCTTCCGCCCCGCCGCGCCGCCCAGCCCGCGTCCGATGCCAGGCCCGCGCGCGCGCCGCTATTCTGCCGCACGCCGGTCGCCCCGCCGCCCAAACCGATGATCCCGCAACCACACCCTTCGCACCCTTCCTCCGCGTTGCTCGCCCCCTCGGCGGCGCACCACTCCAAGCGCGACCTCGCGCGGCCTGGCGCCCGGAAAGGCCGCCCGTGAACATCCTCATCGTCTCCGAACCCGGCGTGGACGGCGTGTTCCGCTACGTCGAGAGCTTTGTAAACCACCTCCTCTCCGCCGGCGTGTCCGTGCACCTCGCCTACTCCGATGTCCGGGGCGGCGAAGCCCTGCGCCGCCTCGTGGCCCGGGTAGAGCGCGAGGGCGGCCGCGCCCTGAATCTCCGCGTGGGCAACCGGCCCTGCCTGGGAGACGCGCGCGCCCTGTTCGCCCTGCGCGCGTTTGTGCGCGAGATCCGGCCCGACGTAGTCCATTGCCACAGCGCCAAGGCCGGAGCCCTCGCCCGCGCCCTTCCCTTGCTCGGCGAATGGGACGCGCCTTTTCTGTATCAACCGCACGCCTACATAGGCATGCGCCCGCGCCGCGGCCGGCTCGACTTCGCCTACGACGCCGTCGAGCGCCTGCTCGGCCGATGGAGCGTCACCATCACCTGCTCCTACGACGAGCAGGGCTACGCCCTGCATCGCCTGCGCATCCCGCCCGCCCGCGCGCTCTCCGTGGCCAATGGCGTGGACACCGCGCGCTTCGTCCCCGGATCGCCATCCCGCCGCCTGGAGCTCCGCTCCGCCTTCGGCCTGCCCGCCGACGCGCTCGTGCTCGGCGCCATGTGCCGCTGCTCCGCGCAGAAGGACCCGATCACGCTCTACCGGGCTTTCGCCGAGGCCGCCGCGCGCGATCCGCGTCTGGTGCTGTTCCACGTCGGCCGCGGCGAGCTCGACGGCGAACTCGACGCCCTTGTCGACCGCCATGGCCTGCGGGAAAGGATCGTGCGCCGGCCTTATCTCGGCACCCCGCAGGATTTTTACCAAGCGATCGACGGCTTTGCCCTGACCTCGCGCTACGAGGGATTCTCACTCGCCCTGCTCGAGGCCCTCTC
>JAIXVY010000048.1 GCA_027482505.1 Opitutaceae bacterium
AGTCGTCGATGAGGCGGACGATCTGGGCGTGGTCGCCGGCGGCGAGCGCGGCGGCGAGCGCGGCGAGTTTTTCCCCGGAGACGAGACCGTAGACGTCGAGCACGTCGGCCTCGTCGATCTTCGCGCCGCAGAAGGAGATCATCTGGTCGAAGATCGACTGCGCGTCGCGCATGCCGCCGTCGGCCATGCGGGCGATGCAGGCGAGCGCGGCGTCGGTGGCCTGGATGCCCTCGGCCGCGGCGATCTTGGCCAGCCGCTCGACGATGAGCGCGGAGGCGATGGGCTTGAGGTCGAAGCGCTGGCAGCGGGAGACGATGGTCGGCAGCACCTTCTGCGGATCGGTGGTGGCGAAGACGAACTTCACGTGCGGCGGCGGTTCCTCGAGGGTCTTGAGGAGGGCGTTGAAGGCCGCCGCCGAGAGCATGTGCACCTCGTCGATGATATAGATCTTAAACTTACCCTGGGCCGGAGCGTATTGCACCGTCTCGCGCAGGTCGCGCACCTGGTCGACGCCGTTGTTCGAGGCGCCGTCGATTTCGATCACGTCGAGGTGGGTGCCGGCCGCGATGGAGAGACAAGCGGGGTCTTGGGGATCGAAATCGGCCTTGGGGCCGTCCGTGCAATTCAGCGCCTTGGCGAAGATGCGGGCGGTGGACGTCTTGCCCGTGCCGCGGGGACCGACGAAAAGATAGGCGTGCGCGATGCGCTGGCGCGCGATGGCGTTGCGAAGCGTGCGCACCACATGGTCCTGCCCCACGACGTCGTCGAAGGTCTGGGGGCGCCACTTGCGGGCGATGACTTGATAGGCGGCTTGCGACACGGAAGACGAAGGAGTGACGAAACCAAGGGACGGGGCGGTAAGCGCAAACCCGAAAACGCGTCGGGTGAAAGTTAGTGGCCAGGCACTCCACGGCACTGGGAGAACGTCGTCACCGTTGCTGCCTTCCGGCCCTGGCGGGGTTCACGCGCCTGCCCATGCATGGCGCCTGGCCGCCGGCACCGTGGGTGCGGGTTCGCCGCGGTTCAACAGGAATCTTCGCGCGTCTCGCGGCGTCACGAAAGAGGCCGCGCTTCAACCCTGGCGCAGGATAGCCCGGGCCACCGCCGCGCCGCTCGCCATCGCGCCCTGGATCGAGGCCGAGGCCCGGTGGTCGCCGCACACCCAAAGACCGGGCGCCGCCGGCGAGGCGTATTCGCCCGCGCCGAGCCGGTCCAGCGCCGGCAGGGCCCGGCGCACGCGTCTCACCCCCAGCGGGCGCCAGTCGCGCGCCTGCGCGCCGAAATGTCCGGCCAGCTCCTCGCGCAACAGCTCCGTCAGCGCCTCGTCGCTTTCCGCGGGATCGCCCAGCACGGTCGTCGAGACCAGCGAGGAACCGGACGGCGCGTAGTCCGCGGCCACATCGCTCGGCACCACCACGTTGTTGATCCGTCCGCGACCGGTGCCGTTCAGCCAAAGCACGGGCTCGCCTTGCAAGGGACTCCCGGGCGCGGCCCAGTGCACGCAGGTCACGCTTCGCCAATCCGGCGCGCGCACCAGGCCGGGCAGCAGCGCGGACGCGGCGTCACCCTCCGTCGCGACCACCACGTGCTTGGCCTCGATCACTTCGCCGCCCGCGAGGGTCGTCACGCCCGCCGCGGCCGACACCACGCGCGCGCCGAGGCGGACGCTGTCCGGACGCAGCCCGGCGGCGAGTTGCTCGGGGATGCGTTGCATGCCTCCCGCGGGCAGGGCCGCCCGTCCCTCCGCGAACATGCGGTAAACGAAAAACAACATCGGCGCGGGCGTCGCGAGCTCGCGCTCCAGAAAAATCCCGCCGAGCCAAGGACGAAGAAACCGCTCCGTCATGACGGGCGAAAAGCCGCGCTCGGCCAGCTCGGCGGCGGCCGAGCGCCCCTCGCCGCGACGCCACACCGCGTTGGCGGCGCCCCGGGTCGCCGCGAGCCGCAGCGCGCCGATGCGCAGTTTGTCGGCCGGCGTGCCGACCGGGGCGAGCAGCGTCTCGATCAAATTGCCCGGCTCGCGCCACGGATCCCCCACCCTGCCCTCGCCATCCGGCGTGGCCACGCGCGCTCCCGCCGCGAATTCCCCCAGCCGCAACGCCTCGTAATCGAGCCAGCGCCGCGCCGCCGGATAGGCGGTCAGCAGCACTTGAAACCCGCGATCCAGGCGAAAGCCATCCACCTCGTCGGTGCGCACCCGGCCGCCCACCGCGTCGGCCGCCTCGAGCACCAGACAGTCCGCGCCCTGCGCCTGCAAGGAGCGGGCGCAGGTCAAGCCCGCGAGCCCGGCCCCCACGATCACCACGTCTCGCCGCATCGCCGCTCAGCCCTCGGTGACGAGTTCGGACAGGACGCGCTCGGCCAGCGCCAACGCGGAGACGGCCGCGCCTTCCACCCGAGGGCCGCCGAAGGCGTCGCCGGCGAAGCCGAGCGATTCGTCCGCCCACCACACGAAGGGCTCGGGATGCGTCGCCCTCGCATGGCTGAATTTCCAGCGATGCAAGGTGGCGCCGGAGATCGGCGCGCCGATCAAGTCCTCCGCCTCGGAACGCACAAGCTCGAGAACCTCGGTCTCGGTGCGCCCGTAGTGGGCCTCGGAGAAC
>JAIXVY010000026.1 GCA_027482505.1 Opitutaceae bacterium
CCGGCGAGGCGAAGAGGTGGTCGACGGGGATGTTGAAGAAGCCCTGGATTTGCTGGGAGTGCAGATCCATCGTAAGCACGCGATGGGCGCCGGCGGACGTGAGCAGATCGGCGACAAGCTTGGCGGTGATGGGCACGCGCGGCTGGTCTTTGCGGTCCTGGCGGGCGTAGCCGTAGAAGGGGATGACGGCGGTGATGCGCTGCGCCGACGCGCGCTTCGCGGCGTCGATCATGATCAGCAGCTCCATCAGGTGATGGTTGGTCGGCGTGCAGGTCGACTGGACCAGGTAGATGTCGTGGCCGCGGATGTTCTCGTTGATTTTAACGAAGGACTCGCCGTCGGGGAAGGACGTGACTGTCGCCTCGCCGAGAGGCACGCCCACGTGCTTGCAAATCTCCTCGGCGAGAGGGCGATTCGAGTTGCCGGAGAATATCTTCAGGCGGGGAGCGGCGCTCATGTTCTTGATAAAAGAGTGCGAGGCTGACGACCCCGGGGCGGGCGGAAAGGAAATTTGCGCGTCCGGCCGCCGGTGGATGGCACGCACCCGGGACGGGGCGTTTGCGGAATCTTGCGCCGGGTCGAATCCGGCGAGGCCGGATTTCACCCACGAAAGGGGAAAAAGGGGGCCAAGGCGCGACCGGCGGCGGCGGCACTCCCGCCTTGCTCCCGCCGGAGCCTGATCGCACAGGCGGCCTCGATCATTCCATTCTACGCATGAAAATTTCCGCCGAAGAAAGGCCACAGCCGCTTTTCCCCTACGCCCCGGGCGCCTCTTTTCCCGACGCCGGGGACAAACCCTCCGCCTCGTCCATACCAGACGCGTGGCCCAGCCCGGCCCTTGCCGAAGCCATCGAACGCGACCGCGAATTCTGGACCGGCAAACGCGCCTTGATCACCGGCGCCTTCGGCTTTGTGGGAGGCCACCTAGCGCGGGCGCTCCACGCCGCCGGCGCGCGAGTGACCGCCCTCGATTGCAACACCCGCCCCGCCCACGGCTCGCAAATCGACCTGGCCGGGCTGCGCGACCAACTGGAGGTGATCGAGGCCGACATCACGGATCGCGCGCACATGCATGACATCGTGCACCGCGGGCGCTTCGACTTCATTTTCCACCTCGCGGCGGGCGCCACCACGGTGGAAAAGGCGATGCACGATCCCTACGCCACCATCCTGGCCAACACGATGGGCTTCGTAAACCTCGCCGAGGCCGCGCGTCTCCTGCCGACCGACAAGCGTCCCGTGCTCCTGTATTCGTCGACCGACAAGGTCTACGGCGAATCCGAGGAACTGCCCTACGACGAGGAGAAATCCGAGTTGCGCGGCGTGGGCGTCTACGACGCGGCCAAGCTCGCCGCGGACATCTTCTCGTCCACCTACCACCAGGCGCTCGGCCTTGAGACCATCGTCCTGCGCATGTGCAATCTTTTCGGGCCTTATGATTTCAACACCGACTACCGGCTCATCCCGAAGGCCATGCGCGACATATTCCGCAGCCACGACGCGCCCGAGCTCTATTACAGCAGCCTGCAACATCACCGCGATTACCTCTACGTCGAGGACGCGGCCCGCGCCTTCATGGCCCTCGCCCGCGAACCCAAGTGCCGCGGGCTAGTCTTCAACCTGCCAGGCGTGCACTACTCCCCCACCCCGGACGTCCTGCGCGACGTCGTCGACATGGTGGCCAAGATGCAGGAGGACGCCCTGCGTTGCGGCGGCGACCCCCGCCTGGCCAATCTGATCTGGAGCCGCTACATCCGGCTTACCCACCCCGTCTCCGGCGTGGTCGCCATCTCCAAGCAGCACCTGAACGGCGCCAAAATCAAAGGCGTCGCCGGCTTCACCCCCTCGGTTTCGTTTCACGAGGGCCTGCGCCGGACCGTCCTTTTTTATCTGTGGTATTTCAATCAAGCCGAGGAGGGCTGGGGAACCGGCCACGGGCGCGGGCTTCCCGAGGCGGATCATCTTCTCACGGTGCGCGCGGGATGAGCGCTCCGGCCATGGATACGAACTTCTGGCGCGGGCGGGAAGTGCTGGTGGTCGGCGGCGCCGGCTTCGGCGGCGCCCACCTGTGCGAAGCCCTTTTGAAACGCGAGGCGCGGGTGACCGTGCTCGATCGCGGCCTCCCGCCCGACTCGTATGTGCGTCTCGCCGGACTCGTCGCGCGCGTCGCCTTCGTCGTCGGCGACGTGCGCGACGCCGCCGCAATGAAGCTGCTCGTGGCGCGAACAGAGCCCGAGACGGTCTTCGTCCTCGCGGCTCAACCCATCGTCTCGATCTCCAACTCCCTGCCGCTCGAAACGGCCGAGGTAAACATCCTGGGCGCCTATCACATGCTGGAGGCGTGCCGGCTCTCGCGCCGCTCGCGCCGGCTGGTCTTCGCCTCCTCCGGAGCCTACTACGGGGCCACCGAGGCCACGGCAGCCATCCCCGAGGACGCGCCCCCGCTGCCGGCGGCCAACATATATGCTCCCTCGAAGGTGGCGGCCGATATCGCCGTCCGCAGCTACGCCCGGATCTACGGTCTGCAAACCGTCGTCTGCCGCTGGATGAACACCTACGGCCCGGGCGACACCAACTACACGCGGATAGTGCCCGCAACCCTGAGGCGCCTTCTCCGCGGCGAACGTCCGCTCATCGACGGCACCGACGGGAGCAACGTTCTCGAACTCCTCCACGCGCGCGACATGGCGGAAGGTTATCTCGCCGCGGCCGAGCGCGCAGCCGAGCCGGGCGTGTGCGGCGAGGCCTTCAATTTCGGCTCGGGCGCGCCGCTCACTCTGCGCGAGGCGCTCGTCGAATTGGCCCGGGCGTGGAACACCGCCACCGGAGAACGCGTGCCGGAGGAGCCGATCGTCACCGGACCGCCCGTGCGCTCGGCGAAGTATCTCGACATCACGCGCGCCCGCGAACGCCTCGGCTGGAGCCCGTCCATCGCGCTGGCCGAGGGCCTGCGCGAAACCGCGGCCTGGTATGCCCTCCACCGCGAGCGGCTCGGGCTTTGACGACAAAAAGGCACGCGGCAGGAAAGCCGCCCGCCCGAGACCTCAGCGACGCCCGCCGCGCGTGCCGCGCATGAGGCGTCCGGCGGGCTTGGGCGCGGCAGCCTCGGCCTGGGCCAGGGCCGTCTCGTCGAAAAGCGCCGAGTAGATGTAGGGGAAGCCTTCCAGTTTCTTGCGCTCGATGCTGGCGCCGATGAATCGCTCGATCGAGCGGGCGTCGCGCACGTCCTCCTCGGTGACGAGCGTGTAGGCGTCGCCCGTGCTCTGGGCGCGGCCGGTGCGGCCGATGCGGTGCACGTAGTCCTCGGCGTTCTCCGGCACGTCGTAGTTCACCACGTGCGAGACGCCGGCGATGTCGAGGCCGCGGGCCGCGATGTCGGTCGCCACCAGCACCTCGAAGGTGCCGTCCTTGAAGCCTTGCAGGGCCTCCACGCGCTCACGCTGGCTGCGGTCGGAGTGGATGACGCCCACCGTGTGCTGCTCGCGCTGGAGACGGTGCGCGATGCGGTCGGCTCCGATCTTGGTCCGGGTGAAAATGATCACGCTCTTGAAATCGGTGCGCTTGAGCAGCTCGATCAGAAGATCGAATTTCTGCGAGGCCACGACCGGGTAGAAGGCGTGCGCCACCGTCTCCGCCGCGGAGCGGGTGCGGCCGATCTTGATCTCGGTCGGCTCGCGCAGGGCCCAGCCCGCCAGCTGAGCCAGCTCGGGCGGCATGGTGGCGCTGAAGAACAGCGTCTGGCGCGCGCGCGGACATTTCTCGATGATGCGTCGCACGTCGGGCAGGAAGCCCATGTCGAGCATGCGGTCGACTTCGTCCAGGACGAGGATTTCCACGTCGGCGAGGCTGGCCGTGCCCTGCTCCAGATGGTCGAGCAGACGCCCGGGCGTCGCCGCGATCACATCCACGCCGCGCTCGAGATCCTCGCGCTGCTTGCCGTAGCCCACGCCGCCGTAGACGACGGTCACGGTGATGTCCGTGAACTTGGCGTATTTCTGGATCGCCTCCTCCACCTGCAAGGCGAGCTCGCGGGTGGGCTCCAGCACGAGGCAACGGGTCTTGCGCGCGTGCGCGCCCAGGCGATGAATGATGGGGAGCGCGAAGGCGGCGGTCTTGCCGGTGCCGGTCTGAGCGGAGCCGATAACGTCTTTGCCCGCCAACACCACGGGCACTGCCTGGGCCTGGATGGGGGTGGGGTCGTTGTAGCCCATTTCAGCGACCGCGAAGGCGACCGCGTCGTTGAGGCCGAGCTTGGTGAACGCCGTGTCCTGCGGGGGAATGGCGACGGGCGTGACGGGCTTGATCGGCTCCTTGCGGGGATGCTCGTAGGTGTGGTCGGTGCGCGGTTTTTCGTGCTTCTCGGGCCGCTCGCTCCGGGGAGCGCCGCCCCGGCGCTCATCGCGCCGCTCGCCGCCGCGCGAATCGCGTCCGCGTCCGCCGCCGCCCGCGCCACCCGGGCGGCCTTCGCGACGGCCGCCCTCGCGGGGCGCCTGCTCGCGTCCGCGCGGTTGCGCCGGCTGTTCTCCCGCGGGACGCGGAGGCCGTGGGCCGGAGGCTTTGGCGGAGTGGCCTCGCCCCTTGGGAGCGGACTCGGATTCTTTCTTCTTCGCGGACGAAGGCGCGATCACGGCGCGCAGCTTCGAGATGATTTTCTTCAGCATGTCTTTGCCGCACGGTTTCGCGTTTCGCCGCGCTTGGCAATCACTCAACCGCGGCTTACCGCCCGCGCTTTCGGGGCAGCATCAGCGCCAGGCAGACCCCGGCCAGGAAACCGCCCGCGTGCGCCCACCACGCCACGCCCCCTTCCCCCGCCGCGCCGTCCACCAGCGAGCCCACCCCCGCGTAGGCCTGCACCGCGAACCATAGCAGCAAGAACACCACCGCCGGTATGGGCAGGATGGGCACGATCCAGGGCACGAGAGACACGACCCACGCGCGCGGGAAAAACACCAGATAGGCGCCCAGCACGCCCGAGATCGCACCGCTGGCCCCGATCAGGGGCACGGCGGAATTCCAGTCGGTCAGGCCCTGGGTGAGCGCCGCGAACGCGCCGGTGACGACGTAGAAGAGCAGAAAACCAAAGGAACCCAGCCTGTCTTCCACGTTGTTTCCAAACACCCACAAAAACCAGCAGTTGCCCAGCACGTGGGCCACGCCCCCGTGCAGGAACATCGAGGTCGCCACGGTCTGCCACTGTTCGGCATCGGTCCAGCCGGAGAAGAAGCGCGTCGGCACGAACCCGTGCCGCGTGATCCAGGCCTCGAGCGAGGCCTCGTTGGCCAGCCCCAGCGCGACCTCGTGGCCAAACGCGCCCAGGCACGCCGCGATCAGCAGAGCGGTCATGATCGGGGTCTTGCGATGCGGTTGCGTGTCCCAAAGCGGCAGCATGGCCGCGGAGCCAAGCCCGCTCCCGGCCCGGGCAAAAGCGCAAAAGACGCGGCCCTCGCGCTTGCGCCGCCCGCGCCGCGACTCCCATGCTCCCGTCTTCACGCCTTCGTCACACGCATGTCTTCGCCGTCGACCACCGCGCAACCGCGGCTCCCCACGCTCCATCCGGCGCAAAGACGCACCCTTCGGCCCCGCCTGCGGCTTTCCATCCGCGACGCTTCCCTGACCGATCTCTCCCACCCCGACGATTTCTCCGGTCGCGCCGCCAACCACTTTTGGAAACTGGAGCCCACGCCGCTCGTTCTCCCCGCCGAGGACTGGGCGCCGATCGAGGCCGGCCTCCGCCAGCGCGCCCGCCTGGTCAACGCCCTGCTCGTCGACCTCTACAACGGCCAGCAAGCCCTGCGCGCCGGCATCCTGCCGCCCGAGGCCGTCCTCCTCGATCCCTTCTATCGCCGTCCCTGCCTCAAGCTGGAACCCGAGCGCGCCAACCCCGCCACCCTGCTCCGCTTCGACCTCATCCGCGAGCCCGAGGGCTGGCGCTGCGTGCAGACCCGCGCCAACACCCCCATCGGCCTCAGCTACGCGGTGCAAAACCGCCGCTTCATGACCCAGGAGGCCGGCGATCTCTACCGCGCGCTGCCCGACTACCAAAGCGTCATCAACTTTCCCCTTCAGCTCCTCTCCGCCCTCCGCGCCCTCGCCCCTCGCGATCGCCCCTCGCCGTCCATCGTCGTGCTCACCGCCGGCCCGGGGGACGCCTTCTACTCGGAACACAGCTTCCTCGCCCGCAAAATGGGCCTGCCCCTCGCCCGCGGCGACGATCTCCTCGTCCTCGACAACACTGTCTACTTCAAGACCGTCGGCGGACTGGAGCGCGTGGACGTCATCTACCGCCGCCTGAACGACGCCCACATCGACCCCGTCGTCTTCTCCACCGACCACGAGACCGCCGGCATCCCCGGCTTGCTCCAGTGCATCCGCGCCGGCCGCGTCGCCATCGCCAACGCCATCGGCACCGGGCTAGCCGAAAGCCGCGTGATCGAGGCCTACCTTCCGCGCCTGGCCCGCTTCTATCTCGGCGAAAAACTCCTCCTGCCCGGGCTCGACACCTACGCCTGCGGCGACTCCGACCGCCTCGAACAAATCCTCGACCAGCACGACCGCTTCATCGTCTGCCCGGCCCACGAGTCGCCCGACAACTACACCGTCGAACGCCCCGCCTTCCGTCGCCCGCTTCTCACCGCCCGCGGCCTGGACAAGATCGTCCGCCAAAATCCCCACGCCTACGTCGCCCAGGCCCGGCCCAACCCGCTCGCGCTCGACGGCCGCCGCCCCGGCCGCCACTCCACGCCTTTCTGCCTCAGCGGCTTCGTGCTCACCGACGGGAGACAGCACGACGTTTTCCCCGGCGGCCTCGTGCGCCTCGGCGGCGCGCTCCCGCCCGTCGGTCGAGTCGGCGAATGCGCCGACGCCCTCGTCCTGCTCGGCTCGCGCAACTCCGGCGACCTCGCCGACCGCGAGGAGCCCGACGCCGGGGCGCCGCCCCACCTCGCCCGCCTGGGCTCGCGCGCGGCCGAGAGCCTTTTCTGGCTCGGCCGCTACCTCGAGCGCGCCGAGGCCACCGCGCGCATGCTCTCCATCCTCGACGACGTCGCCCTCGAGGAGATTCCGCCCCGCGACCGCCGGCACTGGCTGCCCGTCTGGCGCGGCCTGCTCGAGGCCACCGGCCACGCCCACAGCGGCAAGCTCGACGCGCGCGCGCGCGTCCAGGAAACCCTCGGCGCCGACCTCGCCTGGCGCCTCACCCTCGATCCGCAAAACCCCGGCGCCATCGTCTCCGCCGTCGGCTCCGTCCTCTACAACGCCAGCCAGCTGCGCGACACCCTCTCCCCCGAGGCCTGGCGCGTGCTCGCCCGCCTGCGCGACCGGATCGACGCGCTCAAACACCGCCCGATCCCCGAGGCAAAAACCGCGGCCGAAAAAGCGCGCCAGACCGCCGCCGCCGAGGCGCAGCAGGTCGTGCTGGAGCAGATACCCGCCTTCCACGCCACCGCCGACCACACCATGCTCCACGACTCCGCCTGGCACTTCCTGCGCCTCGGGGTGTGGCTGGAGCGCGCGGTCATGACGTGCAGCGCGCTGCGCCACATCCTCGGCGCCCACGCCCGCCCCCAGTCGCCGCGCCACGCCCACTACCGCGACAACCCCGAACTCTCCGCCCTGCTCCGCATGCTCGGCTCGCAGGACGCCTACCGCCGCCTCTACCAGGCGCGCAGCCAGCCGCGCCAGGTGGCGGAGTTTTTCCTCAAAAAGCCCGGCGTGCCCCACGGCATCTTCCACCTCGTGCACGAGATCAAAAACAGCCTGCGCGCGATCCGCCACGAGACCGATCCCGGCGAGGCGGGCAGCAAGCCCGAGACCGTCGCCCACGAGCTGCTCGACCTGCTCCTCCGCCTCCAGCCCGAACGGCACTTCATCCAGCCCGCGAAGGACCTGCCCCCCCTCGGCGCCAACCTCGCCGATCTGCTGGACCGGCTCTATCGGCTGCACGCCGTGTGCAGCGACCACTACTTCAGCCACCAGGCCCGGCTGCCCTGAGCCGGCGCCCGCTCAAACCGCCGTCTCCGTGAACCGCGTCTCGCGGATCACGGTGATGCGGATCGTGCTCGGATACTGCAGCTCCTCCTCGATGCGCTGGCGCAGGATCTTGCCGATCTCCCGCGCGCGCTCGTCGTCCACCTTCACCGGATTCACCACCACGCGCACCTCGCGGCCCGCCTGGATGGCGAAGGCCTGCTGCACGCCCTCCACCGAGATCGCCAGCTTCTCCAACCGGTCGAGCCGCTGGATGTAGGTGTGCATCGACTCCGCGCGCGCCCCGGGTCGCACCGCCGAGATCGTGTCGGCCAGGATCACAAGACCCGCGTAGACCGTCTCGGGCTTCACCTCCTCGTGGTGCGCGGCGACCGCGTTCACCACGATCGAGGTCTCGTTGTGCCGGCGCACGAAGTCGGCCCCGATCACCGCGTGGCTGCCCTCGTAGTCGCCCTCGATCGCCTTGCCGATGTCGTGCAACAGGCCGGCGCGCTTGGCCACGTTGGGGTCCAGCCCCAGCTCGCTCGCCATGAGCGAACAGAGGAACCCCACCTCGACCGAGTGATCGAGGACGTTCTGCGAATAGGAAAACCGGAATTTCAACTTGCCGAGCACCTTGATGATCTCGGGGTGCAGGCCGTTGATGCCGAGCCGCTGCACGGCGTCCTCGCCGTCGCGCTGGAGATTCACGTCGAGCTCGGCCGAGGCCGTCTTCACCGCCTCCTCGATGCTGGCCGGGTGGATGCGCCCGTCTTTCACCAACGCGTCCAAGGCGGCGCGCGCCACCTCGCGGCGCACCGGATCGAACGACGACACCAGCACCATCTGCGGCGACTCGTCGATCAGCAGCGTGACGCCCGTGGACGCCTCGAAGGCCTTTATGTTCCGGCCCTCGCGGCCGATGATGCGCCCCTTCATCTCCTCGTTGGGCAGGGAGACGATGGTCGCGGTCACGTCGTTGTTCGGCCGCGACGACATGCGCTGCATGACGGTGACGAGGATGCGCTTCGCCTCGGCCTGCAAATCCTGCTCCGAGCGTTCGAGGATCTGGCGGCGCAGCGCGCGCAGCTCGTCCTCGCACTCGATCTTTACTTCCTCGCGCAAGGCGCGGCGGATGTCCTCGGCGTCCATCTGCGAGACGCCCTCCAGCCGCTTGCGCAGCGACTTCGAGAGCGCGCGGATCGCGTCGCGCGCCTGGCGGATCGCGCTGTCCTCGCGAGCGAGGCGCTCCTCGCGCTGCTGAAGCTGATGATCGAGCAGAGCCAGCGACTCCTCGTGCGAACGGATCTCGCGCAGGCGCACATCCATCTCGATCTCGCGCCGGTCCAGCTCGCGGTTCACCTCGGCGCGGCGGGCGACGAGCTCCTTCTCGAGCTGCTGCTTGATCTCCTCCGCCGCGACGATCGCCTCGCGCTTCGCTACCTCGAGCAGCTCCTGCGCCTGCTCGCGGGCCGCCCGCCGCGTCGCCTGCGTGCCCAGCCACACCGCGACGAAACCCGCGGCCGCGCCGGTGAGCAGCACCGCCGCCCAGGGCCAGTAGGGCACCAGCTCCTCCGTCGCGGTTGATTGCGCAAGGACGAGCAGATGGGGTGCGAAGCTGGCGGACATCGACCGCGATGAGGCAAAGTCCCGGGCAAAAACTCAACCCTACACTCGCGATCTCCGCGGCCAAGGGCCCGGTCGCGCTTGCCCGCGCGCCTCGCGCCCCAAATAAAGGAAGCTTATGCTGCAAAACGGCCTCATCCGCGCCTGGCAAAACCCAGAGCTCACCTCCCTCAACAAGTTGCCCCCCCATGCCGACTTCGACGCGTATGCCACCCCGAGGCAGGCGCTCGCCCGCGCCAGGGAAAAATCCGCCTGGTTCCAGTCTCTCGACGGCGAATGGCAATTCCGCCTCGAAAAAAATCCCTCCGACGCCCAGGCCTTCGCCGAGGGCCGCCCGTTCAACGACTCCGCCGCCTGGGGCTCCATCCCGGTGCCGTCCAACTGGCAGATGCACGGCCACGGCCGCCCCCACTACACCAACGTGAGGATGCCCTTCGCCGAGGAGCCCCCCTTCACGCCCGTCGAAAATCCCACCGGCGTCTACCGCCGCTCCTTCCGCATCCCCGCCGCCTGGTCCGGCCGCCGCGTCGTCCTTCACTTCGGCGGCGCCGACTCCGTGCTCGCCGTCCACGTCGACGGCGTCGCGGTCGGCCTTTCAAAGGACGCGCGCCTCCCGGCCGAGTTCGACATCACCTCGCTGGTGCGGCCAGGCATAGACCACGAGCTCGTCGCCATCGTCGTCCAGTATTCCGACGCCTCCTTCCTCGAGGATCAGGACATGTGGCGCCTCGGCGGACTTCATCGCTCGGTCTCGCTGCGCTGCACGCCGCACATCCACATCGCGGACATCAAGACGACCCCGCACGTCGACCTCGCCAAACACACCGCCGAGCTGGAGGTCCTGGTCAAGGTGGGTTTCCCGCAAAACCTTCCCCTTCCCGGCGCGCGCGTCTCCGTCCAGCTCCTCGACGCCAAGGGACGCGCCGTCCTGAAAAAACCCGCCGTCGCCGAGGTCGAGCACGAGCGCCGCGCCACCGGTTTCGACCGCTCGCACGTCCGTCTCCGCGTCGCGGTTCCCTCCGGCAAGCTGCGCCTCTGGTCCCACGAGGATCCGACCCTCTACACCGTCCTCGTCTCGCTCGCGCCGCCCGCCGGTTCCGGAGCCGACGCGTCCCACGCCGCGGTCCGCGTCGGTTTCCGCAAGATCGAGATCCGCGACCGTTCGCTGCTCATCAACGGCAAGCGCGTCCTCATCAAGGGCGTCAACCACCACGAACACCACCCCGACCGCGCCAAGGCCGTGCCGCTCGAGACCATGCGCCGCGACGTGGTCCTCATGAAGCGTTTCAACTTCAACGCCGTGCGCCTGTCCCATTATCCGCACGACCCGCGCTTCCTCGACCTCTGCGACGAATACGGCCTCTACGCGATCGACGAGACCAACGCCGAGTCGCACGACTTCCACAACTCCCTCTGCCAGGACCCGCGCTACGCCACCCCCTGGCTCGACCGCGCCATGCGCATGGTCGTGCGCGACATCAACCACCCCTCCGTCATCGCCTGGTCGCTCGGCAACGAATCCGGCTACGGCCCGGCCCACGACGCCGCCGCCGGCTGGATCCGCCACTACGACCCCTCGCGCATCGTCCACTACGAGGGCGCAATCTCCCTCTGGCAGGCCTCGGCCACCTTCGCCCACGGCTCGCCCGCCACCGACCTGATCTGCCCGATGTATACCCAGATCAAGGACCTCGAGGACTGGCTGGATTTCGCGGACAAGCACTGTCCGGCCTCCTCGACCTCCTACGCCGGCCTGCCCGCCGCGATGGACGCCGCCAAGCTCAGCTACCCTCGCGACGGCCGTCCCCGCCCCCCGCTCGCCGCCCCGCTCCACCCGCTGGCCCGGCCCGTGATCCTCTGCGAATACTCGCACGCCATGGGCAACTCCAACGGCTCGCTCTCCGACTACTACCGGCTCTTCAAGACCCGCGCCGGCATCCAGGGCGGCTTCATCTGGGAGTGGCTCGACCACGGCCTGCGGGTGAAGACCGCCGACGGCCGCGAGCACTTCGCCTACGGCGGCGACTTCGGCGACGCGCCCAACGACGGCAACTTCGTCTGCGACGGCCTCGTATCCGCCGACCGGATACCCCACCCCGCCTGCCTCGAGCACCACCGCCTCGCCCAGCCCGTCGCGATCTCGCTCGTCTCCGCGAAATCCGCCGCCGCCGCGACCGCCAGGATCCGCGTGCGCAACGAGCACGACTTCACCGCCCTCGACGCCGCCGGACTGCGCGCCTCCTGGACGCTCCTCGCCGACGGCCAGCCCGTCCGCTCCGGAGTCCTCCCCGCCTCCGCGCTCAAGGGCCTCGCCCCCGGCGCCTCGCGCGAAGTCTCCGTCTCCCTCGGCGCGCTGCCCGGCGCCGCGAAGGAGTTCCACCTGAACGTCGCCTTCACC
>JAIXVY010000512.1 GCA_027482505.1 Opitutaceae bacterium
CCCTTCGTGCTCTCCCCCGCAGCCATCGAAAAGCTACGCTTCGTTCACGGCGCCATCGCCGAGACCGCCGGCCGCTTTTCCTGAGTCGCTGCGGCCGGCGCGGCCCGCCGGAAAAACGCCGCGATGCGCTCGCCCGCTTCGTCCGCCAGGCGATGGCCGCCCGCGTGCAGCAGCACCACCGTCTCGGCGCCCTTGTCGTCCTTTGCTGGATACGCCACTTCGCCCGGCGCCGAGGGCCGGCGCTCGCCGCCGTGGTTCACCCGCAGCACCAGATCGATCATGCGCTCCTGCCACTCGAACTTCACCAGCCGGTCCTCGACCCCGCCCATGTGCAGCACGGGCAGCGGACGCAGCTCGCGCTCCGGAACCACCAACGCGGCCGCCGAGGGAGCGATGGCCTCGAGCGTGTCGGGGCGCTCCGCCCAGAGCAGATAGGTGAAGCCTCCGCCGTTCGAGTGCCCGGTCACAAACACGCGCCGCGCATCGATCCCCGGCTCCTTGCGGAGGCTCTCGAGCATCGCGTCGTAAAACGCCAGATCCCGGTCGCCCTGCCCGCCGCGCCGCAGCTGCCAGCCCGCGCGCCTGCCCTCCGGATCCGACAAAAGGCCCGGCGTCGGCATCCCCTGGGGATACACCACCAGCGCCTCCGGCCACGCCTCGTGGAGCCGGAAAGTCCGGGCCGCGTTCCGCGACGAACCACCGTGTCCGTGAAAGACGAATACAACCGGCGCCGCCCCGGTCTGCTTCGAGGGCGTTTCCACCAAGGCGGTCCGCTCCACGCCGTCGACCATCCAGCTCCGGGGCTCCGCCGCCCTCGCGGTAAAGGCGGCCAAACAGCCAACCAGAATCAACGCGAGCAGTCGTGAGTGGCTCATGCCACCGGAGACGCTTTCGCGTCCGGCCCAGTTACGCGGCCCAGCCCGCGCGCCAGCAGCAGCGCCTCCGCCACCAGCCAGCCCGCCAGCACGATCAACAGGGCGGAAACACCCGCCTCCACGTGGTGCACGAAGGCCGCCGGCGCGTCGCCCGCGAGGCGCGCCGCGTGGGTCTTGAGCATGAGCCCGAGACTCCAGATTGAAACGGTCAGCATGAGCACCGCCGGACCCAGCGTGAGCCAGGCGCCGCGACCGCGCCGCGCCAGCCACACCGTGAGCCCGAGCAGGGTGAGCGCGGCGAGCAATTGATTCGAGGTGCCGAAAAGGCCCCAGAACACGCGCCAGAGCGGCAGCGTCTGTCCGTTGACCTCGGCCGGCGGCAAGAGGGCGAGCGCCACCGGTCCGGCCAGCGTGAGGAGCGTGGCGAGCTGGGCGCGAGCCGAGCCCTGCCAGCCGAGCAGCTCCATCAGCACGTAGCGGGCGAGGCGCGTGCACGCGTCGAGCGTGTCGAAGATGAAGGTCGCGAAGCACAGCAACGCGAAGCCGTGCGCGGCCTTCACCGAAAGCAGTCCAAAAGTCGCGTGGTGGAGAAACTGCGCCACGCCGTTGGCGAAGACCGCGTCGGGCCGGCCCGAGGGCTTGGCCAAGATCATCACCGCCGCGAGGCTGATGCAGGCGAAGAAAGCCTCCAGCAGCATCGCGCCGTAGGCCACGGGACGCGCGTCGGAAAGGCGGTCGAGCTGCTTCGAGGTCGTGCCGCTGGCCACGATGGCGTGGAAGCCGGAGCACGCCCCGCACGCGATGGTGATGAACAGAACCGGAAACAACGGCGGCATATTCCCCTCCGCGGAGAAGAGCCCCGCGCCCGTGAAGGCCGGCGCCTGCAAGTCGAGTTTTCCCGTGAGCCCGCCGACCAGCACACCCAGCACGCCCGCGATGGTGATGACGTAGAGAAAGTAGCCGCCGAGCGCGCCGCGCGGCTGCATGAGAAGCCACATCGGCGCCAGCGCGGCGAGAAAGCAGTAGCCGAGCAGGATCAGATTCCAGGCCGAGCCGACGCGCGCGCCCTCGGGCAGCCACGCCGCGAGATCGAAGGGCATCCACGGCCCCGCCACGATGGCCAGCAGCACGAGCGGGAGGAAGATGATCTGCGCCTTGCCCTCGCCGAGTTTCCAGCGGCGCATGCTCCAGCCCATCGCGAGGGCGAGGCCGAGATAGAGAATGGAAGAGGAGGCCACCGCCGGGCCAGGCGCGTCGCCGCCGTCCGCCGCCGCGCCCGTGGCCACGAAGGCGCCCGCCGTCACGTCCGCAAAAGCCACGATCACGTAGATCAGCGACACCCACACGAAGGCGAGAAACAGCAGGTGGCAGCGCCGGTTCATGTGCTGGCGCACCACCTCGGCGATGGATTTTCCCGCGTGCCGCACCGAGGCGACCAGCGTGAAGAAATCGTGCACGCCGCCGATGAAGATCGCCCCGACGATGATCCAGATCCAGGCGGGCAGCCAGCCGAACCAGGTCGCCGCGAGAATCGGCCCCACGATGGGACCGGCCGCCGCGATGGCCGAGAAATGCTGGGGCAAGAGCCACGACCAGCGCGCCGGCTCGTAGTCCAGCCCGTCGCGCGAGGCGTGGGCCGGCGTGGGCTCGGCGGCGTCCGTCAGGCCGGCGACCCGGGCCAGCAGGCGTCCCATGAAGCGGTAGGCGAGCGCGAGCAGGACGGCCGAAACGACAAAGAAAAGAATGAGCTTCACGCGAAAATAGGGGGTTGGGGCGGAGAAAACCCGAGGCCGAGGGGCTAGCCGCAGGCGGTCGTTTTATCGAGGCGATTCACGAGCGTCGCCCAGTTGGCCTAATTCTTTGCAGAAGTCCGCGCACTGATGCCGGCAAACCGGCGAAGGGCGATTTTCGGCCAAGGCAAACCGGCTTAGACTGTCCGCACAACCCCGCGGCCCATGAACACCCCCGCCCTGAATACCTTTCGCGGCGACGCCCGGCGCACAGCCTGCGCCCACGCCGTTTTGCACGCTTGGATGGAGCTTCGCGGCGCCCGAGCCGTCTCGCCCCGGATCCTCGAAGCCGTGGACACCGCGCGCCCTCCCCCGGGCCGCTGCGGCGCGCTGCTGGCGCTCGCGAAGCTGGCTCCGGAGCGCCGGGCCGAGCTGGAACGCGCCTTTCTCGACATCACGGGAGACACCCGTTGCCGCGATCTCGACCAGCCCGACACCCACCCCTGCCGGGAGAGAATCGAGGCCGCGCTCGCCCTGCTGAAAACGACGCCCGACGCCTAGACCCGCTCCACGACCAGCGGGAGCGCCTCGGGCGCGGCGTCGGCCAGCGTGAAGGCGGACTCCAGCGCGGCGCGCGCCTCGGCGGCCTGCTCCGCGGCGCTCGCGTGCACCACGCCCAGCACGTCGCCCGCGGCCACGCGCTCGCCGACCTTGGCGAGGCGGGTGAAGCCGACCGCGTGGTCCACCGCGTCCTCGGCGCGCACGCGCCCCGCGCCCATCTTGAGCGCGGCGAGGGCGACCGCCATCGCGTCGACCCCGCCGATCACGCCCGCGCGCGCGGCGCGGACCTCGACGACATGCGCCGCCCGCGGCAGCACGCCCGACGGATCGTCGCACACGCGCGGATCGCCGCCCTGCGCGGCCACGATCTGGCGAAACTTCTCCAAGGCCGCGCCGTTCGCGATCACCTCCGCCAGCCGCGCTCGCGCGTCCTTTTCGTCCTTCGCCGCCTTCGCGAGCACGAGCATCTCCGCGCCCAGCGCGTAGGTGACCTCCATCAGGTCCTCCGCCCCGGGCTCGCCGCGCAGGCACGCGACGCTCTCCGCCACCTCGACCGCGTTGCCGACCGCCCGGCCGAGCGGTTGATCCATGCGCGTGATCAAGGCGCGCGTGGGCCGGCCCATGGCGTTGCCGATCTCGCACATGGCGGACGCAAGCGCGCGCGCCTCGGGCAGCGTCTTCATGAACGCGCCGTGGCCGACCTTCACGTCGAGCACGAGCGCGTCGATGCCCTCGGCCATTTTCTTCGACATGATGGAGGCGCAAATGAGCGGCAGGCACTCGACCGTGGCGGTGACATCGCGCAGCGCGTAGAGTTTTTTATCCGCCGGCGCCAGGTCCTTGGTCTGGCCGATGAGTGCGCAGCCGACGCGGCCCACCTGCGCGGCGTATTCGGCGAGCGATAGGCCGACGCGGAAGCCGGGTATGCTCTCCAGTTTGTCGAGGGTGCCGCCGGTGTGGCCCAGGCCGCGGCCGGAGATCATGGGCACCGGCACGCCGCAGGCCGCGACCATGGCGGCGAGGGGCAGGGAAACTTTGTCGCCCACGCCGCCGGTGGAGTGTTTATCGACCTTCACGCCGGGCACGGCGGAGAGATCGGCGACGGCGCCGGAGCGCATCATCGCCTCGGTGAGCGCCACGCGCTCGGCGGAGGTCATGCCGCGGAGAAAAATCGCCATGAGCAGCGCGGAGAGCTGGTAGTCGGCCCAGGAACCGTCGGTCGCGCCGCGCACGAAAGCGCGGATCTCGGCGGCGCCCAGCTCGTGGCCGTCGCGCTTGCGGGCGATGATGTGCTGGGGAAAGGCGGTCGCTTCGCTCATGTGGGCTAGACTGCGCCGCGCCCTGGCGCCCGCAACACCAGGGTGGCCGTCGCCGCATGGAAGAAAGCGCCGGAAACCGGCACCCGCCGCGCCTCGACCCCATCCGCCGCGAGCGCGGCCAGCAGGTTGTCGAGTTGCGGATAATCGCGCCCGTCGCCGCCGCAGAGCGGATGCAGCCTGGCCTCGCCGCCCGGACGCGTGACGCGCAAGAGCTCGCGACAGGCGGCGAGGTGAAAATCAAAATCGAGCAGGGCCGCGTGCAAAAAGAGCAGGTGCGCGCACAGCACGAGATCGAAGGCGCCATCCTCGAAGGGCAGGCGAGGCAGGGCCGCGCCGACATAGCGGCCGATCACAAAGCCGCTCTCGTAATCGGCGAGAAACCGCTCGGACGCGGCGCGACGGGCGGCGATGGCAGCCTCCAAATCGGGAAATGTTTCCCCGCCGGGACGAAACATCGCGGGCTTGGCGCGCATCTGGGCGGCCACGCGCTCGCGATCGGAACGGGCGAGCACGGCGAGCGTCTCCGCGCGCGCGCCGTAGCACGGGTCGACCGCGATCGCCTCCACGCCTCGCGCGCACGCCTCGACGGCGAAGGACGCGGGGCCGGCGGCGACGTCGAGCACGCGCGCCCCGGGCCGCAGCTCATGATCTTCGCGCAGGGCGAAGAGCCGGCGATACTCGGCGAGATCGCGCCCGAAGAAGTGCGTCTTGGGCAGCGCGAAAACGGAAGAAGGCGAAAGCGTGGCGGGAAGAGAACGGGAAGTGCGGACGGAAAGGGACATGGCAAGAGACCGGCCGGGCCGGCGAAGGGTGAACAAGGCGCGCGTCCGCCCGCGGCGGACGCGAAAAAGGCCCGGATCGCGTTGGCGATCACGGGCCCGGCGGGGGCGACGAGAACCAGCCCGGGGCCGGCGGTCGCGCTGCGGCGAAGGCTCGCGCCCTCACCATCGCCGGGCCGCGCGCCACCAGCCGCCACGCGCCAAAAAACCTTCGCCCGCAACGAAGCGGACGGAGTCGGCGGAAGGCTGGGCGAAAAAGCTCACGCGCGGAGCAAAGGACCTCTTCGAATAAGCCGCAAGCCGAAGCCCAACCCTGCCGGCCGCCCCCGGACTTGAAAATCGCTCGCGCGTTAAAAAAAGCAGGGCCCGCCGGTTACCCCTAAACGGCGGGCCCTTTTCTTTTCTTCGTCCGGCTCATAGGCCGGACATCCATGTTTACCCCTAAACCCTGCCGAGGCAGGGAAGTGTTTTTAAGAACACCTTGGATTTAGCATCGTCCATGCCAGCGGACTCGCGCGGAAAAAATTTCATGCGAGTCGCGCAAAACAGGACTCAATAGTGGGGCGGCCGTTCGTCGGCGGGAGTGCTCGTTGCGGAAGGGCCGGCGGAAGCCACGCGATCGCGCAGCATCCGCAGTTCGGCGAGGGCGCGGTCGAGCTGGCGGGACATCTCGAGCATGGCTTTGTCCTGCTCGGTGGCGTGGCGCTCGAACCAGGCGAGGCGTTCCTCGAGGCGATCAATGCGTTCGTCGGACATGGGGGATGGGTTTGCCATCGGCGGTGTGGGGGACCACGCAGCCCAGTTTTTCCATTTCGGGCATCACGATGCGCGAATAGCAGTCGGGGCAGATGGAGTGGCTGAAGTCGGTGCCGGTGCGGGCGTTGATGTAGCTCTCGATTTTTTGCCAGTAGTTCCGGTCGTCGCGGATTTTTTTGCAGTAGCCGCAGATCGGCAGGAAGGCCTCGAGCTGACGGACTTGGGTGGCGAAGCGGAGGATGCGCTCCGCCACGTGCAGACGCATCCAGATATCCTGGGTGGCGAGAGGCTTGCTCAAGAAATCGTCCACGCCCGCCTCGATGGCTTCGCGCTGGTTGGCCTCGGAAGGCAGCTTCCCGGTGAGCAGGATAAAGTAGACGTATTCGCTGCCCGCGCGGGCCCGGACCCGGCGGCATAGTTCCAGGCCGTCGAGGCCGGGCATCACCCAGTCGCTCACCACCACGCGCACCGGATCGCGTTCGAGGGCTTCGAGGGCGGACGCGCCGTCGATAACCGTCACCACCTCGTGACCGAGTTTTTGCAAGGTGCGGGCCAGCACGGCGCCGGCGACGGGATCATCTTCTACGGCGAGTATCTTCATAGGGGCGCTAAAGGAGAGGGGACGACGAGGTGGCTCAGCGCGGCGAGGGCGCGCTCGAAATCAGGCCGGAGGGCGGGAACGAGCCGCGCGGCCTCGTCGAGGGCGGGCGGGATGGCGGAGAGTCGGGACTCGAGGGCCGAAGCCCGGGCGGCCAGGCGGGCGGCGCCGAATTTTTCGGCCGAGTCGCGAAGCACGCGGGCGAGCGCCAGCGCGGCCGAGGCGTCGCCGGCCGCCAGCGCCTGCTCCAGGCCGAGGACGCGTCGGGGCGTTTCCACCGCGAAGACGCGCACCAGGTCTTCGATCGGCACGGCGTCCGCCTCCTGGCTGAGCGCGAGGAGCCGGGCCACACGCGCCGGATCAAGCGCGGGGCCGGCCGAATCGCGGATGTCGCGCCGAGCCAGCACATCGCGCAGCTCGTCGGCGCGGATGGGCTTGCTGATGAAATCATCCATGCCGGCCTCGAGGCAGCGCCGTCTGTCGTCCTCGGTGGCGGAGGCGGTCACGGCCACGATGGGCTGGCGCGGGTCGACGCCCGGCGCCAGACCGGCGCGGATGCGGCGCACGGTCTCGAAGCCGTCCATCACGGGCATTTGGCAATCCAGCAGCACCAGATCGTAGCGACGGGCGGCGAGGGCCTCGAGCGCCCGGGCGCCGTTTTCGACGACATCGCAAACGTGGCCGAGACGGGCGAGGTGGTGCTGCGCCACGCGCTGGTTCACCGCGTTGTCCTCGACCACCAGCACGCGCAGCGGCGAAGGGCGCTCGGCGGCGTTTCCGGCGAACGCGGCTTTTTTCACGCCGGAGGCCGGATCGAGCATTTCGTGGAGGCACTGGCGGAGCTGGTGCAGGCGCGGCGGCTTCACGACGAAGGCGTCCACTCCGGCCGCTCTCGCGACCTCCGCTCCGCCCAGGGCGCCCGGGCGCGTGAGGAGCACGAGCCGCGCGGAGCGTTCGCCGCCGAAGAGGTCGGCAAGGTCGGTCTCGGCCAGTATCCGATCCAGCAGCACGACGGCGAACGGCCGGCCGGCCTCAGTCGCGGCTCGCAGCGCGGTCCGGGCGGAGCCGACGTCCGCGCAGGCCTCGGCGCGCAGGCCGAGGTAGGTCAGCATGTCCGAAATCACGCGGCGGCTGGCGGCGTGCGGCTCGACCAGCAGCACCGCAACGGGCGGCGGCGACGCGGTCTCGGGGGCAAGGACGATGCCGACGCGGGGCAGGGAAAGCTCCACCGTGAACACGGACCCGCGGCCCGGCTCGCTCCGGACCGAGATGCGTCCGCCCATCTGCTCGACCAGCTGCCGCGATATGGCCAGCCCCAGCCCGGTCCCGCCGAAGCGCCGGGTGGACGAGCCGTCCACCTGCACAAAAGGTTGGAAAAGACGGCTCTGGTCCTGCCGCCTGATGCCCACGCCGGTGTCGGAAACGGCCACGCGAAACTCCAGCGCCTCGGCGGTCTCCGCGATCGGCTCCACGCGAACCACGACTTCGCCGCGCTCGGTGAACTTCACCGCGTTGCCCACCAGGTTGAGCAGGATCTGGCGCAGTCGACCCGGGTCGCCCCGCAGCACGGCGCACAGCCCGGGCGGGATGTCGCAGACCAGCTCCAGCCGCTTTTCCGAGGCGCGCTCGGCCAGCAGGGCGAGCGTGTCCTCCACCAGCGTGCGCAGGTCGAACTCGGCCAGATCCATGCGCAGCTTGCCCGACTCGATGCGGGAGAAATCGAGGATGTCGTTTATGACCGTGAGCAGGGAGTCGGCGCTTTTTTGCACGATCTCCACGATCTCGCGCTGCTCGGGGGCGAGCCGGGTGTCGAGCAGCAGGCCGGACATGCCCACGATGCCGTTCATGGGCGTGCGGATCTCGTGGCTGACGTTGGCGAGAAACTGGCTCTTCAAACGCGAGGCCTCGAGCGCGGCGTCGCGGGCTCGCGCCAGCTCCTCCTCGTCGCGTTTCCGGTCGGTGATATCGAGGAGCGAGCCGGCGAAGCCGACGAAATCCCCGGTCGGGACGTGGCGCGGCATGCCGGAATCCAGCACCCAGCGGTATTCGCCGTCGTGACGGCGCAGGCGGTATTCGAGCCGGTAGCGTTCCCTGCGCGCCAGGATCCCCTCCATCTCCGCGCGCAGGCGGGCCGCGTCGTCGGGATGAATGCCCTCCATCCAGCCCTCGCCCGCCTCCTGCTCCTCGGTGCGTCCGCGGAAGTCCAGCCAGGTGCGATTGTAGAACACGCCCCGCCCCTCGGCGTCGGTGACATAGAGCAGGGCGGGCGTGGCGTCGGCCACGAGCCGGAAGCGCTGCTCCGATTCGCGCCTGGCCTCCTCCATGCGCGCGCGCTCCAAGGCGTGCCGCAGCACGCGGTCGAGCAGCGCGGGCGTGATCTGCCCCTTGACGAGATAATCGGAGGCGCCGGCTCGCACCGCCTCCTCGTCGAGCGCGGGATCCGAGGAACCGGTGAGGAAAACAAAGGGGCCGCGCAGGCCCTCGGTCCGGGCGCAGCGCAGCAGATCGAGACCGTTGTCGGAGCCGAGAAAATGATCGACCAGGACGATGTCGTGACCGCCCCTCGCCAGGGCCGCAAGGGCGTCGGGAACGGTGCGCACCCACTCCACCCCGGCGGTCGACCTGCCGGCGTCGAGGAGCAGGCCGCAGGTGATGAGATAGTCGTCCTCGTCGTCCTCGACCAGAAGGATGCGCGGCGCGTGGGACCTCATGCGGCGGGCGGCAGCGCCGCGATCTCGAACCAGTAGCGGGACACCACCCGCATGGCATCGACCATGCCGGCGAAAGTGGTCGGCTTGGTGATGACGGTGTTGGCGCCCAAGGCGTAGGCCCGGGCCACGTCCTCGGGGGCGCGCGAGGTGGTGAGAACGACCACCGGCAGGGCGCTGAACGCGGGGTCGGCGCGGATGCGGCGCAAGGCCTCGCGGCCGTCGAGCCCGGGCATGTTGAGATCCAGCAGCACGACGCCCGGGCGCGGCGCGGCCTCGGCGGCGGCGTAGGGATTCGCCCGGTTTAGATAGGCCAGCAAGCCGGCGCCGTCGGGCACCGACCTCACCTCGCCCGGCACGCCCGCCTCGGCGATCGCCTCGCGCACCAGCAGACGGTCGTCCTCGTCGTCGTCGGCCAACAGAATCAGAAAGGGGCTGCGGGCGACGTGGGACATGGAGAACGGCGATCGAGACATGGAGGTGGCCCGGGGTTGGTTCAAGCGTCGAGGGCGTCGGCCGGCGGAGCGACGGGCAGCACCACGGTGAAAACGGATCCCTCCCCGGGCCGGCCCTCGGCGCGCACCGCGCCGTGGTGCCGCTCCACGATTCTCCGGCAAATCGCCAGCCCGACGCCCGCGCCCTCGTAGCGATCGCGCGGATGCAGCCGGTGAAAGACGCCGAAAATCGCCTCCGCATGGCGCGGCTCGAAGCCGATGCCGTTGTCCTCCACGCGAATCTCCCAAGCGGGGCCGGACGCGCGCAGCGCCCCCGCGGGCGCCGGGGCGGCCGACACGCGCACGTGCGGCGGCGCCTCGGGCCGGTGGTATTTCAACGCGTTGCCCACCAGGTTCTGGAAGAGCTGGCGCAACTGGACGGCGTCTCCGCTCACCTCGGGGAGCGGCCCCGCCTCGACCTTGCCGCCGGTCCGCTCGAGGCGAAACTCCAGATCCTGCAGCGCCTCGCGCAAAACCCGGTCCAGGGAAACCGGCGCGAAGGTGCGCGGCTGGCTGCCCACGCGCGAGTAGGCGAGCAGCGCGTCGATCAGCGCCGACATGCGGGCGGCCGCCGCGCGCATCCGCGCCACATAGTCGCGCTCCTCCGGCTCCAGGCGCGGCCCGGCCCGCTGGTCCAGGCGGTCGCCGAAGGCCTGGATCTTGCGCAGGGGCTCCTGCAAGTCGTGCGAGGCGACGTGGGCGAAATCCTGCAACTCGCGGTTCTTCTCCGCGAGACGGTCGGCGTAGGCGGCGAGACGCTCGGCGGCCTGCTTGCGATCGGTGACGTCCTCGATCTGCATGACGAAGTGCACCGGAGCCCCTCCGCCGTCCCGCACGAGGGCGCCGGTGAGGCGGATCCACACCACGCGCCCCGCGCGGTGGAGATAACGCTTCTCGTGCTGATAATGCGACACGTGGCCGTCGACCAGCCGGCGCAGTTCGCGCAAGTCGTCGTCGATGTCGTCCGGATGCGCGACATCCCGGAAAGTGCGCGCGAGCAGCTCGGCCTCGCTGTAGCCCAGGATCTCGAGCAGGGCGCGGTTGACCCGCAGCCAGCGGCCTTCGAGGCCGACGATACCCATGCCGATGCCGGCGTGGTCGAAAGTCTTGCGAAAGCGCTCCTCGCTCTCCCGCAGGGCCAGCTCGGCCGCGCGGCGGGCGGTCACGTCGAAGAAGCTGCTCACCACCGACGTGACGCGGCCCTCGGCGTCGCGGACGGGCTCGGCGTTGATCGTGATCCAGACGAGGCTGCCGTCGGCGCGCTGCACGCCCATGAGGCGGTCGCGCTGGGGCTCGCCCGAACGCAGGGCGGCCATCGCGGGGTGGGTGTCGCCGGGATAAGGAGAACCGTCCTCGTGGATGGCCCGCCAGCGGGCGTCGAGAGGATCGCGGCCGGCGAGCTGATCCGCGGTCAGGCCCAGCACCCGCTCGGCCGCGGCGTTGCACTCGAGGATGACTCCATCCCGTCCGTGCAGCACCAGACCCTCGTCCAAGGCGGACACGATGGAGGCCAGCCGCCCGCGTGAATCGCGCAGCGCCCCGAGGGTGCGGCGCAGCAGGAACACGGCGCCCAGGCCGAAGAGCAGGGCGAGGGAAAGGCCGAGGGTGACGACGCCGCGCGCCTCCGCCACCGCCCCCGCGGCGCGAGCCAGCGCGTTGTCCAGCGCCTCGCGCTCGGCCGTCTCCATGCGACGCAGCACGGCGTCCAGCTCGGCCGCCAGGGCCAGCCTCTCCTCGGGCCGCGAGGCGCCCCCGGCCGCGGCGGGAGACTCGAGCGCGCGCGTCCTCTCCCCGACCAGCTGGACGAGACGCTCCAGCCTCAGGGCCTGCGATTCGTCGGCGACGAGCGCGCGCAGCTCGTCGAGCGCCGTGCGCAGACGGACCGCCTCCCCGTTGGCGACGCGTTCATGCGCGGAATCGCGGGTCAGCGACCAGGCCAGTTGCGCGGCTTCCAGCCCGGTCAACGCCAGCCTCGCCTGGCGCAGCCGGTCCTCCGCCTGCAAGGTGCGCGCTATGCCCGCGTCCGCCCGAGCGACCTGATCCAGGCTGCGGTAGGCGATCCAGCCGACGGTGAGCAAAAGAAAACCCGCCGCGCACAAGGCGACGGCCCAGGTCGCCACCCGGCTGTCGCGCCGCAGCCCGCGTCGCGCGATCACCAGGAGAAGGGCGGCCAAAAGCAGGGAGACCGTCGCGGTGTGCGCGGCCATGCCGGTGGTCGCCTCGCCCCATTGGTAGGCCGCGGGATAACGTCCGGCGTAGCCGGCCAAAGAGGCCAGCCCCAGCCCGCCGGCGAAGACGGCGCAGGCGGAGGCGCATCGGAGGGCAGTCCGTCCACCGCGCGCGATCAACAACCCCGCGGCGGCCAGCGCCAGAAGGGCAAGGGCGGTGTTGGGCCCCATTTGGCCGGGCGAAGCCACAGGCGCGGGCATGTCGCCGGGATGAAATAAGGTGGCCACCCCCAGATCCCTGCCTGAGGTCGTCTCGGCCAGGGCGGCGACGGCCAGAACGCCGGCGAAGCTGGAGCAGGAAACCGCGGCCGGATGCCGCCCGCGGCCCAACCCGATCAGAACGGTGGCCAATCCGAGCGCAAGCAGGCAGAGGGCGGTGTTGAAGACCATCGGAGCGAGCCCCGGCAGCGCCACGACGAAGATGTCCACCCGAAGTATCCAGCCGACCATGACAAGCGCGGCCACCGCCATCACCGCGTAGCCGCCGGCCGCCACGCCCCAGTCCTCGGGCGGGGCGGCGCGTGGAGCGTGGGCTGGATCGGGCGCGTTCACGCGTGACATCATCGCGCGTGCAACCGGGGTGCGCGAGCCGTTTTGGCTTCGGAAAACCCCTTACGCAGGGGGAGCCGTATCGGCCTAGCGGCGCACGCCGAGCGAACGGGTGATGCGGCGGCGCACCCACTCGCCGAGCAGGTCGAGCAGGGTGACGAGCGCGAGAATGAAGATCAGCACCGTGGCCACCTTGTCCCACGCGAAATATTCATAGTAGCTCGCGAGCTGGGCGCCCAGGCCGCCCGCGCCGACGTAGCCGATGATCGATGCGGCGCGCAGGTTGTATTCAAGCATCCACAACACGTGGCTGGCGATGAGAGGCTTGGCGTGCGGCCAGAGCCCGTATTGGAAGGCCTGCGCGCGGTTCGCGCCGAGCGCGGAGAGACCGCGGGCCACGTCGGCGTCGACCGACTCGAAGGCGTCGCTGAAAAACTTCCCGAGGTAGCCGAGCGAGTAGAGCGTGAGAGCGACCACGCCGGCGAGCGGGTTGGCCCCGACGATGGCCACGCCGAAGAGCGCCCAGACCAGGCTGGGCACGGTGCGGGCGGCGTTCATCAGCAGGCGGGCGGGCGCCACGAGCCAGGCGGGCGCCAGGGTGCGGGCGCCGAGCGCGGCCAGCGGCAGCGAGAGCAGCGTGGCGAAGACGGTGGCGAGGACGGCGATCTGGAAGGTCTCGCCGAGGGCGCGGAGCGTCTCGCGCCAGACCGACCAGTCGGGCGGGAAAAAGTGGCCGAGGAAGCGCGAGAGGTTGCCCCAAGTGTCGAGATCGCGGCCCGAGCCGCGCATCGCGGGCCAGGAGGCGATGACCGCGAGGGCGAAGGCCGCGAGCGTGACGGTGAAGACGTTGATCCGCGGCGGCGGAGGCGGCTCGGCGGGGTGCACGGGCTTCTGCGAGGGGTGGAGCGCGTTGTCCCCAACGCGCTTCTCGGCGGCGGGCGCGGACGCGGGCGAGGGTTTCGACGCGCTCATCGGCGCACCTCCCGGAGTTTCCAGTTGGCGGGGTCGGCGGGGTCGAAGCTGAGGGCGAGGTCGGCGAAGCGTTCGACGAGCTCGGCGTTGTGCAGCACGCAGAGCACGGTGCGGCCGTGCTCGCGCGCCTCCTGGCGCAGCAGGCCGAGCACGCGACCCGTGAGGTAGGCGTCGAGCGCGGACACGGGCTCGTCGGCGAGGTAGAGGTCGGGCTCCTGCAACAGGGCGCGGGCGATGGCGGTGCGCTGCTGCTCGCCGCCGGAGGTCTGGCAGCTCCAGCGGTGGGCCTGCGCGCCAAGGCCGAGGTCGCAGAGGATGCGGTAGGCGGCGACGCGATCCGCGCGGGGAAAACCGAAGAGCGTGCGCCAGGCGGAGTGGCGGCCAAGGCGGCCGGCGAGGGTGTTCACCAGCACGCTGGCGTTGGGCGTGAGGAGATTGTTTTGGAAGATCACGCCGGTGCGGCGCTGGAGCGCGGGCTCGGCGGGATGATGGGCGTGGCCGCTCGCGCAGCGCAGGACGATCTCGCCCTCGGCCGGCGCGAGCAGGCCGGCGAGCGCGGAGAGAAAGGACGATTTGCCCACGCCCGAGGGTCCGACGACGGCCACGAAGGCGCCGCGCGGAATGACCGCGTCGAGGCCGCGCACGAGCCAGCGATCGCCGCGGCGAAGGCCGAGGCCGCGCAACTCGAGATGAGGCGCGGCGGAGCCGCTTGTGCCCCCGGGCCGGCTCACTGTTTCAGGGCCTTTTTGGCGAGGGCCAGACCCTCGGCGAGGGAGGCGACGTGGGCGGCGCCGTCGGCGGCGACGAGCTTGGTGGTGAAAACCTTGTCGCGCAGGTCGGAGGCGGCGGGCTCGTTGAGCGCGAGAAGGGCGGCGCGCAGGGCCGCGGCGTCGGCGGCCGAGAGGCTGTTCCGCACCGCAAGCACGTGGCTGGGGACGGGCCCCTGCTTTTGCAGCATGCGGAGCTGCGCGCGCTGCCCGGGCGAGAGGTGCTTGTCCTGATCGAGCACGTAGTAGCTCACCGCCGCGGCCTCGGCCTCGCCGGCGAGGAGGCGCTCGATGGCGGAGACGTAGCCCACGCCGAAAAACACGTTGCCCGCGCCGAAGAAGCCGGCCGGATCCGCGTCGGGGCCGAGCAGGCCGCGCTTTTGCAGGTCGAAAAGCGGCACGATGAAACCGCTCGTGCTGGTGCGGCTGGCGAAGGCGACGGGCTTGCCGCGCAGGTCCTCGATGGAGCGATAGGGAGCGTCTTTTTTGACCACCCAATAACTGTCGTAGGCGGTGCGGCCGTCGGGGAACTCGCCGGCGAGAAGCAGATCGGCGGCGCCGCGGGCGCGGGCGTTCACCAGATCGGTGGCGGAAAGATAACCGAGGTCGATCGTGCCGTTGGCAAAGCCTTCCAAAATGACGGTGGCGGAAAGAGGAATGACCACCTCGACCGGGCGGCCGAGTTTTTCCGCGAGGAAGGAAGAGAGCTGGGATTTCTCGGCGCGAAGGACCTCGGGATTCTTGTCGGGCTTGAGCGCGACCACGAATTTCTCGACGGGCTTGGCCTCGGAGGCGAAGGCGGCGGGCGCGATGGCGCAAAACGCGGCTGCAGCGACAAAGGCGAGAGAACGGAGGAACGTTTTCATGGCGGCCCGGAATCGGTATTGAGACTCGGTATCAAATCAAGCCTTGGGCGCTTATAATTCGAACGCCTGTTTGATCCCTAAGTCGAAAGATCCTCATGCATAAGTTGGATAACGGCTTACAAATCCGCAGCTCTGTTAAAATATCCTTGGTGTCCTCGTCCGGCCACGGATGCCAAGTCCTTAGGAGGCGAAGGCGGTGCGCAGCGCGGCGGGATCCTGAAGGGGAGCTTGGCAGGCAAAATCGCGACAGAAGTAGGCGGTGGGGCGCCCGTTGATGGGATGCATTTCCTTCGCCCAAGCCGCGCAAGCGGGCGTGAGAAGGTGTATGGGCGCGCTAAAGGGCGCGGCCGAGTAAACGGCTTCCGCCAGGGCCGCGAAGGCGGGGTCTTGCCGGTCGCCGGCGAGGACCACGTGGGCGGGCTCGGAGAGCAGGTCGGCGAGACCGCAGAGCAGCACGGGCAGGGCGTGGGGAGCCCCGGCCCATTGCGAACGGAAGGCCTCGGCGAGGCGGCGGGCGCGGGCGCGGTGGCCGTCGGCGAGCGCAACGGATTCGCCGGCGAGCACGGAGAGCCGGACCAGATTGGACATCGCGACGGACGACGCGGTGGGCTCGGCGCCATCGTAGTCGTCCTTGAGGCGGAGCACGAGCTCGGTGCCGGCGGGCGCGGCAAAGTAGCCTCCTGCCGCCTCATCCCAGAACAGACGATCAAGAGTGGTCTGGAGTTTTTCGGCCAGCCGCAGCCAGTGCGGGTCGAGGGTCGCCTGGTGCAGATCGAGCAGGCCCGCAATCACGCACGCATAGTCCTCGGCGAAGCCGTCGATCGTGGCGCGCCCCTCGCGCCAGGATCGGCGCAGCACGCCGCGGGCGGCGTCGAAGAGCTCGAACTCGATGAAACGCGCGCAGCGCACCGCGGCCTCGAGGTAGAAGGGGCGCTTGTCGGCGAGGCAGGCGGCGGGGTGCACGGCGGCGCGGGCGAGGGCGGAGAGCGTCATGCCGTTCCAGGCCGCGATGATCTTGTCGTCGAGATGGGGACGCGGGCGCGCGGCGCGGACGGCGCGAAGCCGGTCGAGGGCGCCGGCAAGCCGGTCGGCGGCCGCGGCGACGTCGTCGAGACCCAGCGCGGCGGCCGTCTCGGCGAAGGGGCGGCGCTGCTTCAGGATATTCCGGCCCTTGAAGTCGCCGTGCGGATCGAGCCCGGCGGGCACGTTGCCCTCGTCCTCGATTCCAAAATGGGCGCGGACGAGCGCGGCCTCCAGCGGCGGCAGGGCGCGCCCGATCTCCTCGTGCGTCCAGACGTAGAAGGCGCCTTCGGCGTGGAGCAAGGAGCCGGGAGCATGGGGCGAGGAGCCAAGCCCGGGCTGCGAATCTGAATCGGATATACGGCTCCCGGCCCCCCGCTCCTCGCTCCCCGCTATTTCGCTATCCGCGTCCTCGGCGGAGAAGAAGCCGCCGGCGGGATGCGCGAGGTCGCGTAGCAGATAATCGAATACACCGCGGGCGGCCCAGGCGAGGCGCTCGTCGCCGGTGGCGCGGGCGCAGTCGAGCAGATTGCGGGCGATCTGCGCCTGATCGTAGAGCATTTTCTCGAAGTGCGGCACGAACCAGGAGTCGTCGACCGAGTAGCGGTGGAAGCCGCCCCCGAGGTGGTCGTGGATGCCGCCCTCGCACATGCGGCGCAGGGTGTGCGCGGCCAGCTTCAGCGCCTCGCGGCCGGTCTCAGTGGCGCCCCCGCCCTGGAGGGCGGCGACGCGGAGGAGAAAGTCGATGTTGCCGGCGCGGGGGAACTTGGGGGCGCCGCCGAAGCCGCCCTTGTCGGCGTCGAAACTCTCGTAGAGATGCATGAAGCCGCGCTCGTAGGCGTCGCCCGCGGCGTCGTGGAGCGGAACCTCCCCCGGGGGCGCATCGGCGGCGTCCGCCGGGCGAGAACCGGGTCCGCCCGAGTCGGCGACGGCGACGGCGCGATTCTTGTAGTGGCTTTCCAACGACTCCAGGGCGCGGTCGGCCTCGGCGTCGAGCTCGGGGCGCTTTGTTTTCCAGGCCTCGGCGATGGCGCCGAGCAGGGAGGGGAAGCCGCGGCGCCCCTCGCGGTCCTCGGGCGCGAAGTAGGTGCCGCCGAAAAAGGGCTTGAGATCAGGGGTGAGCCACACGTTGAGCGGCCAGCCGCCGTGGCCGGTGCGGGCCTGGACGTAGGTCATGTAGACGCGGTCGACATCGGGCCGCTCCTCGCGATCGAGCTTCACCGGGATGAAGTCGCGGTTGAGCTGGGCGGCGACGGCCTCGTTCTCGAACGACTCGCGCGCCATGACGTGGCACCAGTGGCAGGTGGAGTAGCCGATGGAGAGGAGGATGGGTTTGTCCTCGGCGCGGGCGCGGGCGAAGGCGGCCTCGCCCCACTCCAGCCATTGCACGGGATTGTCCGCGTGCTGGCGGAGATAGGGCGACGTGGCGTGGGCGAGGGCGTTGGGCATCGGCGAAAAAAAGGGGGATGGAGCCTCGATGCAAAGGCGGCGAGGCGCAACGAGCGCAAAGAAAAAGCCCGGCACGCGGGCGAGGCGGCCGGGCCGAGGGCTGGCGGGCGAGGAAACGCGCGCGATCTCAGGCTCCGCGCGCGGCCAGTTTCTCCGCGACGGGGCCGGCCAGCTCGACGGTCTGGGTGGGGAAGGCGAAGCCGAGGCCGCGAGCGGCGACGAGGCGCATGATGGCGAAGTTGATGCGCTCGCGGGTGTCGAAGCTCTTGCGCGCGTCGGGATCGGACACGAAGTAGATGATCTGAACGTCCAGCGAGCTGGCGCCGAAGTTGAGGAAGTTGACGGTGATGAACTCCTGATGAACCGCGGGATCGTTCTTCAGCAAGGCGCGGATGTCCTCGAGCAAGCCCTGGAGCTGCTCGGGCCTGGACGAGTAGGTTAGCCCGATGGTCTGGTCGACGCGGCGCTGCGGCATGCGGCCGAAGTTGTTGATGGTCTCCGCGGCGACGGTCTTGTTGGGAATAGCGATCAGCGTGCGGGCGGGCGTGCGGAGCTTGGTGGAGCGCAGGCCGATGTCCTCGACCGTGCCCTGGTGGGCGCCGATCTGCACGAACTCGCCGACGCGGAAGGGCTGGTCGACCGCGACGACGACGGAGCCGAAGACGTTCGCGATGGTGTCCTGGGCGGCCAGGGCGAAGGCCAGGCCGCCGATGCCTAGACCGGTGAGAAAAGCCTTCACGTCGGCGCCAAGCGACTGGGCGGCGATGAGCACGCCGAAGATCAGGAAGACGGTGATCAGGGTCTTCTTGATCCAGGGCATGAAGGCCGCCACCGCCGAGCCCTTGGCCCTGGCCGCGGACTGAAGGTGATCGAGGATGCAGGAGATCGTGCTGATGAAGAACCAGAGCGCCACGACGGCGAAGGCGATGGTGCGCAGGTAGCGGAACGCGTTGTCCGCCTCGGGGGTGAGTTTAAGAACCTTGATGGCGATGACCGCGCCGAGGACGGCGATGAAAGCCGACACGGGCCTTTGCCACGCCCCGATCAGCTCGTCGTCGAGCGTCGTCTCGGTGCGCGCGGTGAGGCGCTTGATAAAGCCGAACACGATCTTGGCGACGACCTTGCGCAGCACATAGAAGAGCACGGTGATCAGCGCCGCGATCGCCCAGTGCTGCCAGGTGTTGCCGGCGGTCTTCACCCCGAAAAGACCGAGGGTGAGATCGACGAGATGCTCGACGAAATCGGGGGCGTTCGTCTTGACCGCACCGCTGCCCAAGGCCGCGGCGGCCTGGGTGGAAACATCAGGCGCGGCCGCGGTGGCGGCGTCCTGGGCGAAAAGGCCGCCCGCCCAGAGGAGCAGCGGCAGAAAAAGGAAACGAAGGTGGCGCATGGCTAAAAAAGAGGGGGCAGAGCTAGCGGCGCGGGTCGGCAAGTCAATCGGCGGGCGGAGCACCGGGCCGCGCCAAAAAAACGCGCGTCCCGGAAGCGGGACGCGCGGCATGAGCATATTCCACGCGGCCTCAGGCCACGGCGATCTTGCGGGGCTTGAGCGCCTCGGCCTTGGGCAGCGCGACGCGCAGCACGCCGTCGCGCAGCTCGGCGCGGATCTTGTCCGCGTCGACCGCGCGACCATGGTCGAGCGCGAGCTCGAACCCGGCCTCGCGCGATTCGCGGTGCAGGGCTTTCCAGGCTTCGGGCTTGCGCCAGGCGCGTCGGCCGACGACGCGGATCCGCTCGTGGTCGACGGTCAGCTCGAGGCCGTCCCGGGCCACGCCGGGCAGCTCGACGAGCAGGGCGTAGGCGTCGGGGGTTTCGGTGATCTCGTGGCGCGGGGCGACGGCGGGCTCCGCCGGGCGGGCCGTTGGGGTGGATTCGCTCCGGGCGGTCGCGGAGGCGAAGGCGGGGATGAGGGAAGAGACGAGGGACATGGCGGGATTCTCCTTTTGTATTCGTTTTATGGTTACGCAACGGTCACGCTGATCTTGCGGGGCCTGGCCTCCTCGCGCTTGGGCAGGGTGACGGTGAGCACGCCGTTTTCGTAGGCGGCGCTGATCTTGTCGGACTGGACGGCGCCCTCGGGCACGGTGAGCGCGCGGCTGAGCGCGGCGGTTTCCTCGATATCGCCGACCTTGCGGACGCGCTTGGCGGAGATCTGCAAGGTGCCGTCGGCCAGCTCGACGCCGATGTCGGCACGGTTAACCCCGGGCAGTTCGGCGCGCACATAGGTGGCGGCGGCGTCTTCATACAGATCGACCGGAAACCCGGCGACAGGCGCCGCGACCGATTCGCCGAGTGCGGCGCCGAAGAGGCGGTCCATCTGCTGTTCCAGCCCGGCCCACGGACTGCGGGCAAAAACAGGCGAGTAGGTTCGACCGTGGGGAGTGGTGTAGTGGATGAGTCTCATGGTGATGTTTCCTGGGTTGGGTTTGGAATTTGTTTTACGCCGACTGACTTTGCACACGGAATGCCGCGCCCATTCGGATCGTTTAGTCCTTTAAGCCAGGCACTTATGCCGCAAGGGCCCCGCGCCCCTGGGTAATATTGTCCGCCTGCGTGTCGCGCTTCCGCGCAAAGCCGTCTCAAAAAACACGTGCCGAGCCCGGCCTGCTTCCCCACCGTGCCGACCCGCCATGAGCTTTGATTTCACCACCGTTCCCGATCGCGCCGGCACCGATTCCCAGAAGTGGAAAAAATATGCCGGCAAAGACATCCTGCCGATGTGGGTGGCGGACATGGATTTTCGCTCTTCGCCAGCCATCCTGAAGGCGCTGCACGACCGTGTTGAGCACGGCGTCTTCGGCTACGCGCGCCCCACCCAGGCCACGGTCGACGCGGTGGTGAACGCCTGCGCAGCGTGCTACGGCTGGACGATCGAAGCCGACTGGCTCGTGTGGCTGCCCGGGCTCGTCTGCGGCCTCAACGTCACCTCCCAGGCCTTCGCCCAGCCCGGCGAGGAGGTGCTCTGCCTCACGCCCGTCTACCCGCCCTTCATGACCGCGCCGAAAAACTCCGGCCGCGTGTCCGTGACCGTGCCCCTGACGCTGCGCGCGGGACCGACCGGCCGCGGCGACGGCGCCTGGGAGATCGACTGGGACGCGCTGGAGCGCGCCGTCACACCGAAGACGAGGCTGTTTTTCCTCTGCAACCCGCACAACCCGGTCGCGCGCGTTTTCCGTCGCGACGAACTCGCGCGGCTCGCGGAGTTTTGCGCGCGGCACAGCCTCATCCTTTGCTCGGACGAGATCCACTGCGACCTCATCCTCGACCCCGCGCTGCCCCACCTGCCGACCGCGCTCGTGGCGCCGGAGCACGCCGCCCGCACCGTCACGCTCATGGCCCCGAGCAAAACCTACAACGTCCCCGGTCTCGGCACCTCCTTCGCCATCATCCCCGACGCGGCCCTTCGCGCGCGTTTCGTCCGCGCCACCCACGGCATCGTGGCCGAGGTTACCTGCCTCGGCTACTCCGCATGCGAGGCCGCCTATCGCGACAGCGAAGACTGGCGCCAGGGCCTGCTCGCCACCCTGCGCTCCCACGCCGCCCACCTCCAGGCCACCTTCGGCTCGGGCGTCTTTAAAAACGTGAAACTCGAGGCGCCGCTGGAGGCCACCTACCTCGCCTGGCTCAACGTGTCCGCGCTCGGTCTCGAGGATCCGGTCGCTCACTTCGAAGAGCACGGCGTGGGCCTGAGCGACGGACGCTTTTTCAACGCGCAGCCCGGACACTACGTCCGGATAAATTTCGGCTGCCCGCGGGCCACGCTCGACGAGGGCCTGCGCCGCCTGGCCGCAGGCGTGGCCGCGGCCGAGGCTCGCCTCGCCCGCTAGAAAACTCCCCCGCCCGGGCCGCCACACCCGGGCTGCTCACCTATCCCGCCCGACGCTCTCAAGCGTTTTCCCCCGGCCGTGTAACCTATTGGGTTACACGGCCAGCCCCACGTTGCCGCATGGGGCGCACCGAGGCTTGAACCTCTGCGGTTCATCGGGTTGCGTCCATACCCATGGGCTCCCCCCAGATCGTGCCTGATCTTCCGCCGAGCGCCGCCCGCATCGCCGATTTGATCGGCCTGCTCGGCGTGGCGGCCGAAAACGCCGCTCGCGCCGCCGGTCGGGCCACTTTTCGCGCCATCGACCAACGTGCCAAAGGCAAACGGCTGCCCGACGCCGCCTCCCTCGGGGCGGCGGACGCGCCCCGGCCGACGCCGCTCTGGAACGTATTCGCCGCCGAGCTTGATCGAGCGCTGAAAAAACCCGGCTCGCGCGCGCGACTCGCGCGCTACCTCGGCATGCCCCGCCAGCGAATCACCGACTTTACCAAAGGCAGGCGCTTGCCCGACGCGGAAACCACCCTGCGCCTCCTGCACTGGCTCGCGGCCGTCGAGGCGGGGCGAGACCCCTCCTACCTCGTCCAGCCGCCCCTCCCCGAAGCGACCTCTTCATCGGAAAGTGTAACCCAATAGGTTACACGGCCAGGGACGCAGGCCTGGCGGGCTGGCGGCTCGCGCGGGCGGAACGCAAATCATCCCCTTTCTATCCGAGTCAGGGCAAAAATCGCCCCGGCCATTTCGCCGCCAACGCCTCGGCCCCGCCCGCGCCCGCCCCGAAAAACACCCGACGCCAACGCGCCACGCACCGGTAAATCGCATCGCGCGCCCCCGCCGGCACGCAGCGCGCGCCTCGCGCCAGCCGCGCCCAGCTTCCTCCCAGTTCGGCCAGCGCCGCCAACGCGCCCTCGGTGCGCAACCAGCCCGGCCCTTCCGCGCCTCGCGGCAAAAACACCAGGCTGTCGAAATCCGCCTCCGGAAGACCCAGCCTACGCAATTGGGCCTGGCCGAAATTCCCCTGCAAGGTCGCGAAGCCGAGACGCCCGGCCCCGTCCCGGCGCACAACAAAACGGACCAACGCGACGCACAGCCCGCACTCGCCGTCGAAAAGCAGGACCGCCCGGCTCATCGCGACGCGACATGCGCGGAGGGAGAACCCGCCCCGGCCTCGACCGGAGGACATCCCGAAGCGGCGCAGGCCGCTCCGGCGGACGATCCGCGGCCGAGCAGCCACTGCGCGCCCGCCAAGGCGAAGGCGAGCAGCACGGCCGTGAGACGGCGATGGCGACGAAGGTTCACTTCGGCAACCTAGCCGCCCGGCCCCGGCGCGCAACCCTCCCGCCGCACCTCGCCGGCGCGCAAGGCCCTTGCCGCGCGCCCCGCCTCCCCCTTGCCTGCTCGCCCACGCCATGCGCCTCGGACCGCTCACGCTTTCGTCCAACCTGTTCCTGTCTCCGCTCGCCGGATACACGAATCTGTCCATGCGCCTCACCGTGCGCGAGCTGGGCGGCCTGGGCTTCGCCACGACCGACCTCGTCAACGCCCGCTCCCTCATCGAGCGCAACCCGACCGCCCTCAAGCTCGTGGCCACCGCTCCCGGCGACCGCCCGTGGGCGGTGCAGCTCTTCGGCGCCGTGCCGGAGGAGATGCGCGACGCCGCCGTGATCTGCCAGGAGCTCGGCGCCGACGCGGTCGACATCAACATGGGCTGCCCGGTGAAAAAAGTCGTCAAGATCGGCGGCGGCTCGGCCATGATGACCGAGCTCGACAAGACCGCGGCCCTCGTGCGCGGCATGATCGCCGCGGTGAAGATCCCCGTGACCGCCAAGATGCGCCTCGGCTGGGACGAGCAAAACCTCACCGCGCCCGACCTCGCGCGCGTGCTCGAGGACGCCGGCGTGGCCGCGGTCTTCGTGCACGGCCGCACCCGCGCCCAGGGGTTTTCCGGCCAGGTAAACCTCGCCGGCATCCGCTCCGTCGTGCAGGCGGTGAAAACCATCCCCGTGATCGGCAACGGCGACGTCACCACGCCCGAGGCCGCCCGCCACATGATCGCCGAGACCGGCTGCACGGGCGTGAGCATAGGCCGCGGCGCCTTCTACGACCCGTGGATCTTCAAGCGCACCGACCACCTCCTGCGCACGGGAGAACTCCTGCCCGAGGCGACGTTCGAGGAGCGCGTGCGCGTCATGAGCCGGCACTTCGGGCGCTACGTCGAGTTCTACGGCGAGGCGCACGGCGCGCGGCTGTTCCGGCGCGTGGCGCCCTGGTATGCGCGGCGCTTCGGACCCTCGAAACCCTTCAAGCAGGCGATCCTCGGCATCGCCTCGGCGGCGGATTTCGAAAAGGCGCTGGCCGACTATGTCGCCTGGCGCGCGCGCTTCTGCGGCGAGGACGGCGATTTGCTGCCGAAATACCGGCCCGACCCGATGGTCGCCTCCTTCATGCGCGACCCGGACGACCCCGTGTTCGCGCGCGAATCCATCCCCGTGCCCAAGGGGCCGGTCGAGAACTGGTGAAGCCGCGCGACGGCGGGGACGCCGCTTTGCGTATCGGATTTCTCAATACTTGACGCGCACCTCCGCGCCGGAGGAGTCGCGCAGGACGAGATGCTTCGTGTCGGCGTCCACGTCGTGGAACACCACGCCGAGGGCGGGCTCCAGAACGTCGCCCTCGCGCACCACCCGGCCGTCGACCAGCGCGCGGGCCGGCTCGCCCTGGAAGACCCCGCTCACCCGCAGTCCCTCGGCATAGCGCAGAAAACGCGGCGTGGGCGCGGGCGCGGCGGCCGGGGCGCCGACGGGCGGCGGCGAAACGGGCGCCTCGGCGGAAACGACCGCGGGCGCGGACGGCGCCGCCTCGGCGGGCTTCGCGGGCGGCGCGACGACGACGGGCGCGGGCGCGGGACTGGCGGGCACCGGGGCCGGTTGAGGCGCGGGCGCCACCGCAGGCTCCGGCGCGCGGGTCAGATAAAAATAAGCTCCGGCCCCGATCGCCGCCACCGCCAAGAAAACGACGGCAAAGAGCAGCGCGTCGCGCCTGGCGTGGCGACCGGACGCCTTGGCTGGTTTGAGCGGAAGCGGCGGCGGCAGTCTGATCGGTTCCGGCTCGGAGGCCGACACCACGACCGGAGGCGGCGCGGCCAAGTGCAAAGGGGCCAGCGGAGGGTCGCCGGCGGCGCCCGGCAAAGGCACGGGCAAGGGCAGAAGCGGAGGCGCGCCTACGCCCTCGGCAGGCGGAGCATGAGGCGCAGGAGGCTCCATCTCGGGCTCAGGGACGGGAGGCGGCGGGGCCGGCGGCCGCGGAGCCACTTTCAATTTGAAGGTCGCTCCGGCTTGCTCCGAAGGAAGGGGGGGGGCCGGTGGATGCGGTGGCTCGGGCGGCGGCGGGGTCGCGCCGGCCGGCGCGACCGCCGGAACGGGGGCGGCGTTTGCCTCCGGCGCGAGGCTGGGCCGCCGGCGATGACGCTCGGGCGCGCCGGCGTCCACGGGCGCGGAACCCGGGGCGGCGGGAGACGCCATTCCAGGCAGGGGGAGCAAAGGCGACTCGGCGTGGTGTGCAGATGCCGGAGGAGCCGCCTCCGGACCGGGCGCCGGGCCACCGGCGGCTCCAGGGCGTTTCAGGCGCAGGGGCGTGACCTCGGACTCGTCGCTCATGCCTTCGAACGTGACCGACAGGCTTGCCGGTCGTCCACAAAAAGAAAAACGGCGCCCCGCGAGGGACGCCGTCTTGGTAAATCGTGCCCCGTGCCTTTTAGGGCGCGGGATACGCTAAGCAGGCCGGGCCTGCGACTTAGTAACGGCGATCGCCGCCACCGAAGCCGCCGCGGCGCTCGCCGCCGCCGAAGCCGCCACGGCCGCCGCCACCGCCGCCGCCGCCGAAGCCGCGACCACCGCCGCCGCCGCCGCCGCCGAAGGAGCGACCAGCGCCCTCTTCCTTGGGACGGGCCTCGTTCACGGTGAGGGCGCGGCCGCCGAGGTCGGCGCCGTTCATCTTCTCAGCCGCGAGCTTGGCCTCTTCGGCCGTGCCCATGGTGACGAACGCGAAACCGCGGGGGCGGCCGGTCATCTTGTCCATGGCGACGTAGACGTCGGTGACGGAACCGAACTGGCCGAAGGCCGAACGGAGTTCGTCCTCGGAGGTCTTGAAGGACATATTGCCGACGTAGAGTTTGGAGTTGCTCATGATGTTTGAATTCGTCGCTGACGCGTCTCTGCCAGTCCGTTCCCGACCATCGGGTTTCAAATCATCACTAGAGCCTAACTCTCCTGACGACTCACCAGTTCCTGTCATCTAACGTTTCGCTAACGATGCCGCCACCACACCGCACGGCGGCTGTTTAGCAAGGACAATCGAACTCATCGGATTTCGTAAGGTGCCGGGAATGGGGAATTTTTACAACGCTTCCGGCTCTTCGCGGAGCGCGTCGCGGGCCCGCCGATCGCGTTTGGTGGGCCGGGGGCCGCCGCCCGCGAGAATATGCTGAACCCGTTGCTCGCGCGCAGCCTCCAACGCTTCGGGCGGGGTCTCGTCGCGCGCAAATTCACGGGCCTTGGCCGGCCCCTGCCGCCCCCGAGGCACCCCGAGAACCACCAGCCGGCGCGTTATAACACCCTGTCTGGCTTCCACGACCTGCCCGGGCCGAACCGAGGCGGCGGGCTTGGCCTCACGCCCTTCCAGGGTCACCCGCCCGAGCCGGCAGGCTTCGGCGGCGAGGGCGCGGGTCTTGTAGGCGCGCACCATCCACAGCCACTTGTCGAGGCGGGCGTCGTCTGCGCTTTCGGGCGCGGAGCGGTTTTGCGGGCTTTCCACGCGGTCCGATTGCGCGCGACGGCGGACGCGGGTAAACGTTAATCCGCTACGGTCTCCGGCCGAAGCCACCGTCATGTTCGCCCCCCTCACCCGCTTCTTCCACCGTCGTCCCGATCCCGCCGAGCTCGAGCACTCCTTCGTGCGCGAGATGCGGGTGGAGCATCCGCGCGAGCCGCGCAGCCGCCGCGTCGAGCTCGTCCTCGCCGTGGGCTGGGTGCTGGTGATTTTGAAGAGCGTCGTCGTCCACTGGGCCTGCCAGCACTACCGGGTGCCCTTCAACGCCTGGTGGCTGATCGTCCCCACGCTGGTCTTCGCCGCCCTTTGCACGTGGCTCTACTGGCGGCGCGACTAGGCGACCCGGCGGCGCAGACGGGAGCGCATTTTCGGCTTTAGCCCGCCGCGCCCGAGAGGCTTTGTCCTGCCCATGCCTCACGTTCCCGGTCTTCGCAGCCCCTACGCCCGCGTCGGGCGCCTCGTCTACTTCGGCCGCATGCTCGACAAGATTCGCGTGCACGCGCGCGGCGGCCTGCCTCCCGACTACGCGGAAAACCTCGGCGAGGTGCCGACCAAGCCCACGGTCTTCGACGCGCGCATGTGCCGCTTCCTGCGCGTGCCTTACGTCGAGATCCGCGACCATGCGCTGGCCAACCCCTCCGCCGGCGACGCCGAGATCCTCGCGTGGGCCGAGGCCCGCTCCCGCGCGGCGGGCCACACCCCGCGCACCGACGAGGAGTGCGAGATCTTCAACGCCTTCCTCATGAAGCGCGGCTGGCGCGACTCCGGCGCCGAAACCCTCGCCCTGCGCGTCTCCGAGTCGGGCTTCGGCGGACGGACCGATATTCTCACGATGTTCGACTACCTCGACGCCGACGAGGGGCGCGACCCCGCGCAAACTCGCGCCCAGGCGTGAAGCCGCCGCTCATCGTGGTGATGGGCGTGTCGGGCGCGGGCAAAACCACGCTCGGCCGCGCCCTGGCCGGCGCGGTGGGATGGGATTTCGCCGACGCCGACGATTTTCACCCGCCGGAAAATATCGCGAAAATGCGCGCCGGCGTCCCGCTGAGCGACGCCGACCGGGCGCCCTGGCTGGCCGCGCTGGGTGAAGAAGCGGGCCGCCGCGCCGCCGCGGGTCGACCGCTTGTGCTGGCTTGCTCCGCCCTCAAGCGAACCTATCGCGACACGCTCCGCACCTGCGTGCCGGACGCGCGCTTCGTTTTTTTGGACGGCGCGCGCGAAACCCTGGCCGCGCGTCTCGCCTCCCGCGACGGACACTTCATGCCCGCCAGCCTGCTCGACAGTCAACTGGCCGCCCTCGAACCGCCCTCCGACGCCCTGCGCCTGGACCTGGACCGGCCGACCCCGGCGCAGGTCGCCGCGGTGCGCGCCGCCTTTGGACTGTAAAGTCGCCGCGTGAACGCCAGCGAGGGGGCGCGCTGGCATTGTCCTTCGAACCCAATGCCCGCCGTCCTGCCCCTCGCCTCCGCCCGCTGGTCCTTTCGCGAAGCCTCCGCCAAGCCCTCCGCCTGGCTGCCCGCCACCGTGCCCGGCTGCGTCCACACCGACCTCCTCCGCGCCGGAAAAATCCCCGACCCCTTCCACGGGACCAACGAACTCGACCTGCAATGGATCGAGGAGCGCGACTGGGAATACCGCGCCGACTTCGCCGCTCCGCCCTCGCTGCTCGCGGAGCAGGTGGTCGAGCTCTGCGCCGACGGCTTGGACACCGTCGCAAGCGTGTTTGTTAACGGCGAAAAAATCGCCGCGACCGACAACATGTTCGTCGCCCGCCGCTGGGACGTTCGCCGTCATCTGCGCGCCGGAAAAAACGAGCTGCGGGTCCATTTTCGCAGCGCCCTCGACTACATCCGCCGCACCCGCGCCGACTTCACCCCGCCGCGCGAGATCAACGACCCGGTGGGCAACTGCGTCCGCATCCGCAAGCAGCAGTGCCAGTTCGGCTGGGACTGGGGTCCGCGCTTCGTCACCGCCGGCGTCTGGCGCGACATCCGCCTCGAGGCTTGGTCGGGCAACCGCCTCGCCCACGTGCGCGTCGAGCAGCTCCACTCCGCCGACACCGCCGGGCGCCCCGCCGTTTCGCTGCGGCTCGCGCCCGAGCTCGCGCGCCCCGACGCCGGCGCCCGCTTCCGCGCGACGCTTTCGCTCGACGGCCGCGAGGTCGCGCGCGCCGATTTCCCCGCCGCCGCTCGCGAACACGCGCTCGCCGTGCCCTCCCCGCGCCTCTGGTGGCCCGCCGGCCAGGGCGGGCAGCCGCTTTATACTCTCGTCGTCGAGGCCTTCGACGCCTCCGGACGTAGTTGCGGAGTCATTACGAAACGGCCCGGCCTGCGCACCGTCGTCCTTGACCAGTCGCCCGACGCCGAGGGCCGGCGCTTTCGCTTCGTTGTGAACGGCCGCCCCGTTTTCCTGAAGGGCGCCAACTGGATCCCGGCGCACAGCTTCGTCGCCGGACTCGTCCGCGCCGACTACGAGCGCGATCTGCGCGCCGCCGTGCTCGCCCACATGAACTGCGTGCGCCTCTGGGGCGGCGGCGTCTACGAGAGCGAGGACTTCTACGATCTGTGCGACGAACTCGGCCTGCTCGTCTGGCACGATTTCCTCTTCGCCTGCACCCTCTATCCGAGCGACCCCGCCTTCCTCGAAAGCGTGCGCGACGAGGCCGCCTGCCAGCTTCGCCGCCTCCACCATCGCGCCTGCATAGGCCTCTGGTGCGGCAACAACGAGCTCGTCCAGATCAACGGCGAGGACCTGCGCAAGGACGCCGCCCTCCGCGCCGGCTACGAGGCGCTTTTCCACGGCGTGCTGCCCGAGGCCGTCGCCGCGCACTCGCCGCACACCGCCTACATCCCGACCTCAGAGTGGCGCGGCACCTTCGAGAACGGACACGAGCACGGCGTGCGCGAGGGCGACACCCACTTCTGGGACGTCTGGCACGCCCGCAAGCCGGTCAAGGACTACGAGCTGTATCGCTTCCGCTTCTGCTCCGAGTTCGGCATGCAGAGCTACAGCTCGCCCGAGACCAACGCCACCTTCGCCGCGCCCGGCGCCAACGTCTTCGACGCCGTGATGGAGAACCATCAGAAGAACCGCGGCGGCAACCAGGTCATCCTCGATTACGTCTCCCGCCGCTACCGTTTCCCCAAGTCGCAGGACGACCTCATCTACCTCTCGCAGCTCAACCAGGCCCACTGCATGCAGGTCGGCGTCGAGCACTACCGCCGCACCATGCCGCACTGCATGGGCGCGATCTACTGGCAACTCAACGACTGCTGGCCCGTCGCCTCGTGGAGCTCGATCGAGTTCACCGGCCGCTGGAAGGCCCTCCACTACGTCGCCCGCCGCTTCAACGCCCCCGCGCTCGTATCCGCCCACGTCCCCGGCGACGAGGGCACCAAGATCGGCAACTACCGCGTCAGCACCGTGCGCGAAGTGCATCTGTTCACCGTCTACGATTCGCCGCGTCCCGCCGCCGGCCTGCTCCGCTGGGACCTCTTCCACCTCGACGGTCGCGTGCTCCTCTCCGGGCGAAAACGCGTCCGCCTGCGGCACAACGAGTCGATCCGCCAGCACACTCTGGATCTCGCCAAACCGCTCGACGCCCACGGCCGCGATCATGTCTACCTTCGCGTCGCGCTCGACGTGGAGGGCGAACTCGCCGGCGAGGAGACCGTGCTTCTCACCCCGCCGCGTTTCATCGATCTCCCGCGCGCCAAGGTGAAAACCTCCCTCCGCCGTTTGGACACCCACCGCGTCCTCCTCACCTTGGAATCGCCCGTCTTCCAGCACCGCGTCGAGTTCGATTTCCCCGGCCTGGGCCACACCGCGTCGGACAACTACCTTGAACTCTACCCGCGCGAGAAAAAGCAGGTCGTGGTCTCCTTCGCCAAGCCCGTCCCCGTGGACAAAGCCCGCCGGCTGCTGCGCGTCCTCTCCCTCGCCGATACCTACTAGCCGCGGCCCGCCGCCGCGGATTGCAATTCCGTTGCGCGGCGGCAGGTTTGCGCCGCCATGCAAATCGCGACCCTCTTGCCGCGCGCCCTTGCCGCCGCGGCGTTTGTTTTCACGGCGGGCCTTCTCTCCGCGAAGGTATCCACCTGGACCAATCTGGACGGACAGGCCATGCAGGCCGAATTCCTCGCCCGCAAGGGCGACTACGTCAGCTTCCGCAAAGAGGACGGCTCGCGCTACCTCTACCCCTACGCGAAACTGAGCGAGACCGACCGCGCCCGGGTCGACGCCCTGTCGAAGCCCGCCTCCGAGATCGCCGCCGACCGGGAAACCGCCGCCGCGCCCGCGCAGACTTCGCCGGCCGCCCCGGCCACGGCCGCCCCCGCGGGAGAACTTGCCACCGCCCTGGCCGGAAAACTGGTCGTCGCCAAGGGAAGCTCGCTCGCGCCCGCGCCCCGCGAACGCCTCGACGGCGCGCGCTACGTCGCGGTCTACTACTCCGCGCACTGGTGCCCGCCCTGCCGCGCCTTCACGCCGGAACTCGTCGAGTTCTACAACAAAGCCAAGACGCGACGCCCCGAGCTGGAGGTCATCTTCGTCAGCAGCGACCGAAACGAGGATGCCATGAAAGGCTACATGAAGGAATACAAGATGCCCTGGCCCGCCCTCGATTTCGACGCGAAGAAATCCACCCGCGCCCTCCGCCGCCCGGACCACGAGCGCGGCATCCCCAATCTCGTTTTCATGGACGCCGACGGCAAGGAGCTCTCCGTCAGCTACACGCCCGACGGCGAATACCGCGGCCCGCGCGCCGTGCTCGCCGACATGAAAAAACAACTCAAGCTTTGAGGTCGGCGCCCGCCCGCGCGCCAAGCGCCGACCCGCCCATGTCCACCTCTTCAGCCCGCATCGCCCCCGCCGACGACCGCGCCGCGTCCGCGCATGAAATCCTTGCGGCGGAGGCCTGGGCCGGACGGGCGCGCGCCCACGAGACGCGCGTCCGCGCCTGGACCGATCCGCACCAGGACCGCGCCGCACGCGGCGAAAAGCACCCGGTCTACGATTTCCTTTTCACCTACTACGGCCACCGCCCCTCCTGGCTGCGCCGCTGGTTTCCCGGCGCGGGCGTGACGCTCGCCGGCGAGGGCGCCCGGGCCTTTCTCGCCCGCCCCGAATACCGCGAGACCGCCGCCGGCGTGGCGCTCGACATCGGTCTCGTGCTCGAAAAACGCCGCGTCTTCGTCGCCTGGCTCCGCGGCTTCCTCGCCGCCGCCGCCGACCGGCCCGCCTTCTTCGGCTGCTTCGGCCTGCACGAGTGGGCCATGGTTTATCGCCAGACCCCCGAGGAGGTGCGCCACAACCAATATCCCCTGCGCTTCGCCCCGGACCGGATAGCCGCCATCGTCGAGGCCCAGCCCCTGCGCTGCTCGCACTACGACGCGTTTCGCTTTTTCACCCCGCCCGCCCGTCCGCTCAACCGCGTCCAGCTCGCGCGCGAAACCACGTCCGAGCACGAGCAGCCCGGCTGCCTGCACGCCAACATGGACCTCTACAAGTGGGCCTTCAAACTCGCCCCGCTCGCCCCCGCCGAGCTCGTCGCCGACTGCTTCGAGCTCGCCCGCGACATCCGCGAGCTCGACATGCGCGCCAGCCCCTACGATCTCGCCGCGCTCGGCTTCGAGCCGGTGAAAATCGAGACGCCCGAGGGCCGCGCCGACTACGAGCGCGCCCAGCGCGCCTTCGCCGAGCGGGCCCGGCCCCTCCGCGCGCGTCTCATTGCCGTGTGCGACGCCGCCCTGGCCTGACCCGCCGTCGCCGTGCCGTCCGACGCACATCCTCCTCTGGTTGACGTCCTGTGCGTCGGCCTCGTGTGCGTGGACATCGTTCTCTCCGTTCCGCATCACCCCGCGACCGACGAAAAACTCCGAGCCACCTCGCGCCTCGTCGCCCCCGGAGGCCCGGCCGCCGTCGCCTCCGCGCAGGTGGCGCGCCTCGGCGGCCGCGCCGCCTTCGCCGGCTTGCTGGGCGATCCAGCCCGCGATCCCTTCGCTCCGCTCCTCCGCGCCGCGTTCTCCGCCGCCGGCGTCGAGACCTCCGCGCTGCTCGCCGCCCCCGGCCACGAGACCCCGCTGGCCGCCATCCTCGTCAAACCCGACGCCTCCCGCGCCGTCGTCTCTCACCGCCCCGCCGCCCGATCCGTCTGTCAATCAATGATTGACGAATTCCGATTGAGCCAACCGGCATTTCCGCCCGCGCGGGTCGTGCTCGCCGACGGCCACCGGCCGGAGTGGAACGACACTCTCGCAGGCCACGCGCGAGCCCAGGGCGCGCCGCTGGTCCTTGATGCCGGCTCTTGGAGCGACTCCGTCCGCGCCCTCGCCCCCCTCGCCGATCACCTCGTGGCCTCGGAGGCCTGCGCCCGCGACGCCCTGGGCGGGGCCGACCCCGCCGCGGCGAAACCCGCCGCCCTGCGCCGCGCCCTGCTCGCCCGCGACGACGCCTTTGTCGTCGTCACCCTGGGCCCGCGCGGCCTCGTCTGGAGCTCGCCCTCGGAGGCCGGCGCCCTGCCCGCCTTTTGTATCAACTCGTTGGATACCACCGGCGCGGGCGACGCCTTTCACGGCGCCTACGCGCTTGGGCTGGCCCGCGGCCTGCACGCGCAAGACCGCCTCCGCCTCGCGTCGGCCGCCGGAGCGCTCGCCTGCACCCGCGCGGGAGCCTGGACGGCCCTGGCAGACGCGGCCGAGATCGACGCCCTGCTCGCCTTGCCCTGAGCGCCGATCTTGTTTTTTTCTCCAACCCGCCCCATGAGCACCTTTTCCGACGAACCTGTTCTCGTGAAGCCCGACGCCAAACGCGACTGGAAGCGCTGGGCGCTCGCCGCCGCCGCCCTGTTCGCCACCGGGCTCGTCATTTACATCCCCCTCAACGAGGCGCGGATCGAGGAAAA
>JAIXVY010000346.1 GCA_027482505.1 Opitutaceae bacterium
CGAGGGATTGAGCAGGGTGATGGCGACGACCTCGCGCTGGGCGGGACCGGCGGTGGAGGTGCGCTCCACGGTGGCGACAGGCGAGGGGAAGGCGGTGGTCACGCTCAGGGCGGGCACGGATTGGCCGAGGAGAGAACCACCGACCGAGACGCGGTAGTCGCCGCCGCCGAGCGAGGTGACGGTGAGGGCGGAGGCGGTCAGCGGAGCGAGGGTGGCGAGTCGGGTCTTGAGCAGCGAGGCGACCGTGGAGGCGGACTCGATGCCGTTTAGCGTGAGCGCGGTGGTCGGACCGGAGGAACCGAGGCGGAAGGTGAAGGTGCCGATCTGCGCGCCGAGGGAAACGCGCCAGACTTGGGTCGTAACCGTGCCGGCGGTGTCGACCGACACGGAAAGCTGCGGAACGTCCTGGGCGGCGAGGGCGCCGCGGAAGCCGACGCGGAAGGTCTGTTTGCCGGAGGCGGGGGAACCGGCGTAGGTGACAACGACGTTGTTGGCGCCGATGTTGGAGAGGTTTTCCAAGGCGGCCTGAATGGCGGCGGCCATGGCGGCCGTGTTGTTCAGCGCGAGCGTGATCGCGACGGTGGTCTGGCCGGCGTAGCTGAGGCGGAAGGTGCCGTAGCTGTTGGCGACGGCGGTGAGGGTGAGGAGTTGCTCTTCGTTCTGGCCGGCGGCGGGCGGGACCACTTGCACGACACTGCTGTCGACGCCTTCGGCGAGGCCTTCGATCCACTCCGCGATGGCGGGAGAAGATTGGAAGGTGAAGGTGGCGGACACGACGACGGAGCCGGCGAGCTGGAGCACACCGGTGCCGGTCACGTGGGTGGTGGAACCGGTGGCGGTGAGGCTGACGGTGGTAGAACCGACGCCGAGCACGAGAGCCTGATCGGTGGCGAATTGATTGACGATGACGGTGAGCGTGGCGGTGAGGGTCGCGCCGGAGACGCCGACCAGCGCGCCGGTGCCGCGGGCGCCGACCACGTATTTGCCGGCGTCGGCCCCGGTGAGTTGTATGCGGATCGCGAATACGCCGGCGGTGATCTTCACGCCACTCTCGGACGCGGTGCCGAAACCGGAGCCGGCGAAAGCGGTGATATTGGCGCCGGCGGCGACGAAGGCGGTCGCGGTGCGGGTGAAGACGAAGTCGCCGCGGAGGGCCACGAAACCGGAGAGGTTCACGCGGACGTCGGTGGCGACGACTTGGGCGAAGGACACGCCACCGGAGGCGACCTCGCCCTCGGCGGCGTCGAAATCCATGGTGACGGTGTTGCCGTTGAGCTCGAAGCTCTCGGAGTAGCCGGAGGTGGATTCGTTGAGGCGGAGGGTGACGGTGGCGTCGAGTTCGAAGCCGGCCACGCCGACCATGCGCACCCGACCGGTGACGAAGCCGACCTCGGTGGTGGCGTCGGTGCGCACGAGAACGGCGCGACCGTCGGTAAGTTCGAGACCGATGCGACGGCCGCCGGTGTTGTCACCCACGAAGACGCGGACGTTGTTGCCAACGATAACCGTGAGGGTGCCACCGCCGGAGCGTGTCACGGTCTTGAAGCTGAAGTCGCCCTCGATTTCGACGCCGGGGAGGGAGATGGAGAGATTGTTGAGGACGATGCGGACGTAGTTGCCGCCATCGAGCGTGATGGCTCCGAAGGGACCCTCGGCGGAAACGGCGGAGGAGGTGTTGTTGATTTCGAGCAGAACCTCGGCTCCGGCGGTGAGACCAGCGAAGTCGATCGCGGCGTCGAAGGCGAGCGAACCGGCCACGCCGGTGGATTTGATCACGAACATGCCGCGGGCGTCGGTGACGGCGAGGGGCGCGGAAAGGGGTTGACCATCGGGGCCGGAGACCGAGCCGCCGAGCGTGGCGGTGACCTTATCCATCGAGATGATGGTAACGGTGGAGGCGTCGGCGAGGGTGGTCTGCTCGAAGGCGATGCGGCCGCGGAGCGCGATGCCGGTTACGGTGAGATCGATGGGGTCGCCGATGACGCGGATGAAGCGGCCGCCGGGGAGATTTACGGAGAGCGCGGTGCCGGCGACCTCGATGGTCTCGTTCACCGGAGCGGTGGCGGTGTTGAACTCGAAAGTGAGCGTAGAGGCGCCGAGCGAGACGCCGGGGACGTTGTTGAGGGCGGCGTTGACCGTGACGCGACCAGCGGCGCCGGCGGAGGTGACGAGGAAGGCGCCGTTGCCGTTGGAGAGAGTGAGGAAGGTCGTGGAGCCGGCGCCGAAGGTGAAGCCCAGCGCGCTGACGCCGACGCGAACCACGGTGTCGCCATCGGCGGAAGTGGCGCGAGTGAAGGTGAAGTTGCCCGCCAGCGTGACCAATCCGGCCAGGCGCACCGAGACGCCGGTGGCGGTCAGGGCGTAGAACGGAGAGGCGGTGTCGCCCTGCGCCACGGAGAGCGCGCGAGTAAGGGCGCCGACGGCGAGCGTCTCGGAGACGGCCGCGCCGGTGTTGTTGTAGGCGAGCGTGACGGCGGTGGCGGTCGCGGTGGCGAAGCCGGCGCCATTCAGCACCAGAGTGGAGGCGGAGGCGGAAACGGCGTAGGTGCCGTTCGCGAGAACGCGAAGCGCGAGACCGCCGGAGGAGAAGCCCGCGGTGAAGCCGCCGACGGTGACGGAGGCGGCGAGGTTCTGGCCGATCGCGACGAGTTCGGTGCCGGAGAGGTCGAGGGCGAAATCGCCGGAAACCGAGACGAGGCCCACGAGGTCGAGCGTGATCGCGGTGCCGCTGAAGGCGCGCGCTCCGGCGGCGACGCCGGTGGGCGTGGTGTCGGTGCCGAGCGTGAAGTCGATCGAGCCAGAGGTGAACGTGCTGCGGACGACGAGGAAGTTGCCCGACAGCGCGAGCCCGGGGATGCCGACGAGGACGGCGGAGCCGCGCGCCGCGAGAGCATAGCGAGCGGCGGCGAGGTCAACGCGGAGCGCGAGGTCGACATTGCTCAGCTTTGCGCCGCGCTCGGAGGCGGTGCCGTAGCCGATGCCGAGGAAGGCGGTCACGCCGGCAACGTTCACGTCGAGCACGCCGGCGGCGCGAGTGATTTCAAAGTCGCCGGCCACGACGGCGAAGCCGGCGAGATCCAGCGTGAGCGAGCCGGCGACATGGGTGATGCCCTGTTCGGCCTCGAGCACGACGGCGGAGTCGCCGACGCCGACCTCGAGTTCGATATCGGAATCGGCGCGGTTGACGATCACGCGAGCGGTGCCGGCGAGCGTGACGCCGGAGACGCCGACCAAGGCAACCGAGCCGGAAACGCCGAAGGCATATTTTCCGTTGGTCAGATCGTAGACCAGCGCGACCAAGCCATCGGTCACCCGGACGCCGACACCGGAGACGCCAACGAAGGCGGTCACATCGGTGGCGCCGAGCAGGAGGCGGTCGGCATCCTTATAGAAAGTGAGCTGTCCGGAGATGCTGACGAAGCCGTCGACCGAGAGGGTCAGCGCGCCGGTGACGAAGAGCGCGCCGGCGGCGGCCTCGAGCGTGACGCTTTCGTCGTTCACGGTGACGGTGAACGAAACGTCCTCGGCGAAGGTGCTGGCGATGACGGTGACATTGCCGGCGAGGGTGAGGCCGGAGACGCCGACCAGCTCGGCCGAACCGCGCAGACCGAGGGCGTAGGTGCCGGCGGCGAGATCCAGGCGTAGGGCGAGCACGCCGGCGTTGACGCGAAGGCCGACGGGCGAGCCGCCGCCAAATCCGGCGCCGGTAAAGGCGGTGACGCCCGTGGCGGCGACGGTGAGTTCATCGCCGACCTTGAGGAAGGTGAAGCTGCCGGAGAGGCCGAGCGCGCCGGCGACATCGAGCGTGACATCGCCCGCGACTTGGCTCGTGCCGGGAGTGTAGGCGACGGTGGTGGCACCGACGACGAGCGAGGCGGCCGTGGTGGAGGTGCCGGTAACCAAGGACAGCGTCGCGGCAATCGTTACGTCCTGGACGCCGATCAGTTCGGCGGCGCCGCGGGCGGCGGCGGCGTAGCGTCCCGTGGATAGAGTGTAGAGCAGAGCAAAGTCGGCGTTGGTCAGGCGCAGACCGGCGTCTCCGGCGCCCACAAAGGCGGTGACACCGGACGCCTCGATGGCGACGACACCGCGCTCCAGCGTGAAGACGAAGTCTCCGGCAAGGGCGGCGAAGCCGCCGAGGGCGAGATCGAGGTTGCCGTAGATTTGGGTGAGGCCGGTGTCGACCTCGGCGGTGACCACACCGCCGGGCGTTTCGATCTCGAGCGTGACGTCGACGGGCAGAGAACCGGTGATCAGGGTGGCGGTGCCGGTGGCAACGAGTCCGGGCGCGCCGAGAATGGAAACGGTGCCGCGGGCGGCGACGGCGTAGTCGCCGTTGGTGACATCGAGCAACAGGGCGAGCGTGCCGCCGGTCAGCTTGACGCCGAGTTCGGAACCGGTGCCGAAGCCGGTGCCGAGGAATGCGGTGACGTCGGTCGCGCCGATCAGAATCTGGGTGTAGGCGGCGGGAGGCGGGGGCAGCTTCGCGTCGACGGCGAGGAGCGCGACAGTCTGGCCGGCGAGGGTGCCGCCGAAAGCGACGCGGTAAACGCCGGCCTCGGGCGAAGTGACCGTGTAGGTGGCGCCAGCGATGCCAGCGAAAGCGGATTGGATGGCCGACTGAACGGCCGAGGCGGACGCGCCGAGGGCGAGGGTCGCCGTGGTGTAGGTGGCGCCGCCGTGGGTAAGGGAAAGAGTGAAGGTGCCGGCGACTCCGGCGCTGAGGCGAATCTCCTGAACGGAACCGGTCGCGGACGATCCGGGGGCAACGCGCGTGTCGACGGTGGCGACTACGGCGGAAGCGTTGGCGACTTGGGAGCCTCCAACAGTGGTGACGGCGACGGATGCGGGGGCCGCGGTCACGGTGGCGTTGACCACAAGCAGCGGGGGCGCGGTGCCGGACAGCGCGCCGCCGAAGGCGACGACCCAGATGCCGGAGCCGCCCGACGTGACGGTGGCGACACCGGCGGAACCGAGAGCGGTGTTCAGCGCGGTCTGCACCGCGGCGGCGCTGGCATCGAGGGCGAGCGCGGCGGTGGAATAGAGGCTGCCGCCTAAAGCGAGCGACAACACGAAAGTGGCGGCCACGGGCGAGGAGACGGCGACGCGCTGAACGTCCTGAACCGAGGCGGCGCCCTGCGTCGTGGTGGACACGAGAACCTTGCCGCCGTCGACGACGAAGCTGTTGCTGCCGGAGGCGAGCGTGAGATTCGGAATATCGCGGTTAGCCGCGCCGTTGCGGAAGGTGACGAGGTAGCGCTGAACGGTGATGGTCGAAGCTTGTTCATAGACCACGCGCACATTGCCGACGCCGACGGAGGTAAAGGCCTCGATTGCGGCCTGAAGACGCTCGGCGTTCATCTCGACTTGATTGTCGGCGAAGCGGATGAAGGCGCTGGTCTGGCCGTTCATCGTCAGGCGGTAGGTGCCGGACGATTTTAGCGAGCGGTTCTCCAGCGTGATGACGAGCGCCTCGCTGCGACCGCCGCCACCGGTGGTCTCGCGCGTTACGGAGGTGACCGGCGTGGGCAGCGTGGTGGTGACCGAAAGAGCTGCAACGGACTGGCCGGCCAAGGAACCGCCGACGGTGACGCGATAGCCGCCGGAACCGAGCGATGCCACGGTGAGCGTCGAAGCGGACAAAGGCGCGAGTGTGGCAAGGCGAGCTTTCAGGAGAGAGGCCACGGTGGTGGCGGACTCGGAGCCGGAGAGGGTGAGCGCAGCGGTCGGGCCGGTGCCGCCAAGCTGGAAGGTGAAGGTGCCCTTCTGGGCGCCGAGCGAGATTGTCCAAACTTGGGAGGCCAGCGTGCCGGCGGTGTCCACGGTGACGGCGAGCGCGTCGACATTCGTGGCGGCGAGCGTGCCGGTGAAGCGGACGCGGAAGGCATGCTGACCGGTGGCGGGGGTGCCGGCGTAGGTGACGGCGATGTCGCCAGGGGCGAGGTTGGACAGATTTTCGAGCGCCTCGCGGATCAGCACGGCCATGGCGGCGGGGCTGGCGAGATTGAGCGTGATGGCGGCGGTGGTCTGGCCGGAATAAGTAATGCGGAACGTGCCGTAGGCGTGGGCGAGCGTGTCGAAGACGATGAGCTGTTCCTCGTCGGCGCCGGAGGAGGCGGGAATCACCTCGGTCACGGAAGAGTTCACGCCGGCCCCGATGGTTTCGATCCAGTCGGCGATGGCGGGCGAGGAGCGGAAAGTGAAGTTGCCCGACACGGCCACGGAGCCGGCGAGGTTGAGGGGCGGTTCCGGTCAGGTAGGTTGTGGACGCGGAGGCCTCGAGCACCACGACATCCGACCCGACGCCGGCCACGACGGTCTGGCTGGTGGCGAAGCGATTGACGATGAGCGTGAGCGTGCCGGCGAAGGAGGCGCCGGGTGTGCCGACCAAGGAGGCGGAGCCACGGACGCCGGCCACGAAACGGCCGGAGGCGAGGTCGACGCGGATGGCGAAAAGTCCGTTGGTGAGCTTGAGGCCGGTCTCGCCGCTTTCGCCGAAACGGGTGCCGGCGAACACCACGACGTCGGTGCCGGCGGCGACGATCTCCTGACCGGACCGGGTGAAAACAAAGTTGCCCTGAAGCACGGCGAAGCCGGCGAGCGAGAGGCGAACGGCGTCGGCGCGAACTTGCACGAAGGAGGCGCCACCGGCGGCGACCTCGTCGTCGGCGAACTCGAGGTCGATGGTCTCGTCATCCAAAGTAAAGCTCTCGGAGACGGCGGCGGTGGATTCGTTGACGCGCACGGTCATGGTCGCGTCGAGGTCGAAGCCGGCGACGCCGATCATGCGAACGCGGCCGGTCACGAAGCCGACCTCGGTGGTGGCGCCGGTGCGGATGAAGACGGCCTGGCCGTCGGTGAGCTCGAAGCCGGCGCGGACGCCGCCGGTGTTGTTGCCGAAGAAGAGGCGGACGTTGTTTCCGACGATCACGTTGGTGATGACGCCATCGATGAGGGCGGTGCGGAAGCTGAAGTCGCCCTCGATTTCGACGCCGGGGAGGACGACGACGAGATTGTTCACCGCGACGCGGGTGTAGGTGCCGGCCTCCATGGAGACGGAGCCGAAGGCGCCGGCGGCGGAAACGGCCGAGCCGGTGCGGTTGACCTCCAGGCGAATGGCGGCGCCGGCGGTGAAAACCCCGAAGGACGCGCCGGCGGTGAAGGCCAGCGAACCGGCGGCGCCGGCGGCGTTGAGCACGAAGAAGCCGCGGGCGTTGGTGATCGCGATGGTGGCACTGTCGGTGCCGGCGCCATTGAAGGACGCGGAAACGTCGGCTAGCTGGAGAAGGGTGATCTTATCCCCGGAGTCGCGGGTGGTCTGTTCGTAGGCGACGCGGCCGGTGAGGGCGAGGCCGCCGACCGTGACAGTGACGGGCGCGGCGACGAGGCGGAGGAAGGTGCCGGCAGACAGGTCGACCGAGACCGGGGTGCCGGCGACGGTGATGGTATCGGCGAAGGGCTGGGCGGAGGTGTTGACCTCGAAGCGGAAAGTGGAGGCCGGCATGCTCAGGCCGCTCACGCCCGAGATCGACGCGGTGACATTGAAGCTGGCGGCGGTGCCGGCGGCGGTGATGAAGAAGGCGCCGGTGCCGCCGCTGACGGTCACGAAGTTGGTGGAGCCGGTGCCGAAGGCGAAACCGAGGCCGGTGACGGCGGCGCGGTAGGTTGTGGCGCCGGAGGCGGACGAGGCGCGGGTGAAGACGAAGTTGCCGTTTAGGGTGATGAGACCGCCGAACGAGGCGGTCACGCCGGTGGCGGTCAGCGCGAGGAAGGGATTGTCGGCGGTGCCGGAATCCACGGTGAGGGTGCGCGTGACGGAGCCGATCTCGATGCTGTCTCCGGAAACCGCGGCGCCGGTATTATTATAGTGTAGCGTGATGGCGGTCGCGGTGGCGGAAGCGAAACCGGAGCCGTTGAGCACGAGGCCGGTCGCGCTGGCCGCGAGGACAAGGGTGCCGTTGGAGCCGACACGCAGGGCGAGGTCGCCGGTGGTAAAGCCGACCGAGAAATTGCCCAGGGCGGCGGTGGCGGAAAGATTCGAGCCGACGGCGCGTAGTTCGGAGGAGACGACGTCGAACGCGAGATCCCCCGTGACCGTGATGAACTGGCCGACGGTGAGGCTGAGGCCGGTGCCGGAGAAAGAGCGAAGTCCGCCGGCGACGACGATATCGTCCGGGGTGGCGACGGTGCCGAAAGCGAAGGTGTCGCTCGCGGTTCCGGCGAAGGTGCTGCGCTTGGCGAGGAAGGTGCCGGAAAGGGCGAGGGCGGAAACGCCGGTGAGGCTGACGCCACCGCGAAGGGCGAAGGCGTATTTTCCGGAATCGAGGTCGAAGCGGGCGCCGAGGCGGGCGTTGGCCAGACTCAAGGTGGAGGCGCCGGAAACGATGGCGGCGTTCAGATTCGAGGCGGAAAGGGAGAACTCGTCGCCGGTGCCGCGGCTGAGGGCAAAGTTGCCCGCGATGGAAACTCCGCCGACGGCAAGCGATGCGTCGAGGAGAGAGACCGAGAAGGCGTCGGGGTTGAGCACATCGAGCGCGGCGGAACCGGCGGTGGCGCTCAGTTGGATATCCGAACCAATGGTAAGGGAGAACGCGTCGAGGGTATAAGAGAAGGAGCGGCTGGCGAAATCGTAGGTGCCGGTGACGGCGAGATTGTCGGCGTCGTTGCTATCGGTAAGCGAAGCGGAGAAAGCGCCGCCGGGGAAGAGGGTGGCGGTGGAGGCGCCCAGGGTGATGGTGCCGGTGAAGCCGGCGGAGCTGGAGTAGCGGGGGGCGCCGCCGGCGAGCGGACCGGAGAGGCTGATGACCGGAGCGGTCAGGGCGAGGACGCCGTCGAGGGTGACGTCGGGCAGCGCGACGGAGAAGGCGGGGACGTTGAATCCGGTGCTCGTCGCGGCGGAGTTGAGATCGGAGAGGATACCGCGGACCGCGGTGAGCGCGGTGTCGAAGATGGCGAAGGCGTCTTCCACGGAGCGGACCTGGGAAAGGAAGAAGCCGAAGGTGTAGCTGAGCAACGCGGCGGCCTGGCCGGCGGTGTCGCGCTGGCCGTCGTTGACCAAAGCGGGGGATCCGGGACCGGCCGCGCCCAGACGGGAGAGGATGTGGGCGAGCGCGGCGGAGTTGAAAACGAGGGAGGTGTGGTCGACCGCGCCGCCGGAGCCGGCGGCGGTGAGGAGCACCTGGTGGAGCTTGGCGAGACGGGCGGCGTTGGTCTCGGTGGCGAACTGCCCCCAGGCGGAGGTGGCGAGCACGGTGCCGTCGCCGGTGGTCGAGCGCAGCTGTTGATACCAGGTTTCGGACGAGCCGGGCGTGCGGCCGGCGGGGCTGGTCATGCCAACGACGGGACCGAGCCCGCCGACGGTGGCCTGCAACTGGGACGGAGAGGAGAGCTCCGCACTATATATAATAGAGAGGTCGCCGCGGAGCCGGTCGATAAAGGCGTTGGCGTCGACGTTGGTGGCGGTGTCGAGGCCCAGGCCGTCGTTGAGGTCGAGGAGCAGCGAGGTGGTCGGCGAAGAGTTGACGTCGACAAACGCGGCCGGGTTGGTGGTCGGATCGATGTCGAGGAAGTCGAAGGTCGCGGTGAGGTCGACGAGCGAAGGCAGGTAGGCGCGGAGGAACTTGACCGGATCGGCGGAGCCGGCGGTCTTGATGGAGTCCAACGTGATGTTGCCGTCCGGGCCGGTGACCGTGCCGCCGCCGAGGACATGCTGGTAGGCGATGTTGGCGAAGAGGCCGGCGAGGCGGGAGCTGCTGGAAAGACCGAAGTTGTCGGCGAGGAAGTTGAAGGCCTGGACGACGCCCTGGCTGGGCACGCCGATCTGGAAGAGATCGTTGACCTCGGGAAGTTCGCCGGCGCCGTAGGATTCACCGTAGGCGCTGCTCTGTATATAAGAGCGCGCAACGAGACCACCGGTGCTGTGGGTGATCATGTCGACCACAACCGGAGCGGCGCCGCCGTGGGTCGAGGCCCAGACTTGGGCGGCCTGCTTGAGAGCGTAGCCGAGGTAGTCGAGGCCGGTGGTGAAAGTGTTATCGACGAGTTGGGCGGCGGTGATGCCGGTCAGCGCTCCATCGACCGTGCCGTCGGTGGGGGCAACGGCCATGCGCCAATCCCAGTTGGCAACGAAGAGGGTCTTGCCCAATTCGTAGCCGGCCTTGGTCAGACTCTGGATAAGAGAGTCGTAGGCGTTGGTGACGGGCTCGAGTTGGAGCTGGCTGGGGCTGAGACCACGGTTGGTGATCCAAGTGGCCAACGCGGAGGAGACAGGGAAGGAGCCGCCAAAGCCGGGAACGAAGATCAGGGGACGAACGGGACCTTGGACGACCTCCAGCTTGTAGCTGTAGCCGTCGGTCGCATTGCCGTCGATCCGGCTGCTGAGGTGAAGATTGTTGCCCAGGGTCAGGCCATCGAAAGAGGCGAAGTCGCCGGTGATCGCGCCGGTGCTGGTGATGATCGTGTAGGACTTGCCGACGTCGGCGGCGGTCGGCGCGTAGCCGCTCCACAGGGAAACATCGAGGCGGCCGGCGAGCGTGACAGGACCGTTGACGCGGATCTGGTCGTGGAAGCCGTCGCCGGTGCCGGGATTAAGACCGCCGAGCTCAATCTCCAAAACCGAACTACCCGTGAGGGTGAGGCTGTCTTGCGTGGTGACGCCCGGCGAATTGCCCGGGGCGTAGGTGCCCTCGACAATCAGATCTGTGGCAAAGGTGCCGGTGCCGTGAAGAGTCTGATCTTTGCCAACGGTAAGCACAGAAGGCGCGTCGACCGGCTTGATGATCGTAGCGGCCTCGGCGTCATCGGCGGACTCCAATACCCATCTGGGCGCGGGAGCGGCGGGAGCCTCCTCAAAAAGAGCAGAAAAAAGCCCGTCGTCCACGGATGAGGCGGAAGCGGCGGGCGTTTTGGCCGGTGCGTCGGCAAGAAGATCGACTCCGGCTTGTTGACCCAACGTAGCCGGAGCAGCCAGTTCGTCCACCGGAGTTGCCGACAAAAGCACGCGCGCTTCCAACGCCTCCAAAGCAAAGGAGGCGGCCGTGACTGGACGACGCGCTGAACCGGCTAACTTCAAGCTGTAGAAAGAGATGTAAGAAAAATTAGCCGTGAAACTCGCAGGGGAATGTCACCTCTAACTCCTCGAAATATGTGAATAAGCGTAATTAAACCTAATATCTGTGAATAACTTTTGTGAATATGTGTAAATGAAAAACCTCATGCCGTTACAGGTATTTTACCCCAGTTAAGGCAGGGGTTCGGCCACCAGGCGCATGAATCGCCGCGGCACGGAGTTGCTGGCTCCGGCTCGTATAGTCACCCGTTCGCGGCGGGAATCGATGATGGTCACTGAAACCACCTCCAACCAAGGCGCTCCCCGTTGCCACGTGTTCAGACTCTCGGAGTATTCGGGGACAGTCACCCAACCTGCACCGGCGCGCAGACGCTCGAACTCCATGGTTAAAAACCCGTTGGCCATTATGGCGGCAGGCAGAGAGCCATCGCGCGCCCAAGGATCGCGACCATTGATATACTCAAACGCATTGGGCACACCGTCACCATCGGGGTCCGCCCCGGGACCGGAGATCGACGCGTCGGCCAGTTGCGCCACGGTGAAATAGACTCCGCGCCAACTCGCCCAAGGACGTGTGCTTACGGTGAGATTATACGTCAGGCGCGTGGTGGTGAGACTGTTGGTGGCGGATAACGTAACGGCATAAATGCCGGATTGCGTCGGTGTGCCAGTGAGTGCGCCGGTCGTGGAATTTAGGCTAAGCCCCGGGGGCAAACCCTGTGCGCCATAGGCCGTGGGAGATCCGGTGGCGGAAACCACATAGCCGGATAACGCCACCCCTTCGGACAAGTTCGCAGAAGGCAATGGGTTGAACACCGGCGCGATGGGCGGCGGCGCGGCGCGGCGCAAGGCGGGGACGGGGGTGGTCAAGGTTTCGCCGCCGAGGTCGGCCACGTAGAGTGATCCATCCGGCGCAAAGGCGAGCGCGGCCGGTTCGTAAAACCGCGCCACCGCGCCGAAGCCGTTGGCGGAACCGGATTGGTCCGCCGCTCCCGCCACGGTGGTCACCACTCCGGCCAAAGTCACCCGACGCAAGGTATGGTTGGCGGTATCGGCCACGTAAAGCACTCCATCCGAACCGTAAGCGATGGCCGAGGGCGTGTCGAAAAGGGCGTTTGATCCCGTGCCGTCCGACTGGCCGGCCACGCTAAACCCACTGCCGGCCAGCAGGCTGGCGCTTCCCGCCGGGGTGATGCGCCAGATCTGGTGGGCGGCGACCGCGGTCATAAACAAAGTCCCGTCGGGCGCGACCGTGAGGCCCGCCGGTTGGTCGAAGGTCGCGGGGTTGGTGGCGAAATACTCCACCGCGGCGGTGGTCAGGTTCACGCGACGCAGGATTTGGTTACCCGAATCCGCGACGTAGAGGCGACCATCGGGCGCGACCACGATTCCGTTGGGCAGGTAAAACCGCGCCGCCGCGCCGGTGGCATCGACCCAATCAAAGTTGGCCTCGCCGCCGCCGCCGGCGAGAAGGGAGACCGTGCCGCCCGGGGTGATTCTTCGAAGGCTGTGGTTTTGCGTATCGGCGACGTAGAGATTGCCCGACGCGTCAAAGGCCAGGCCGGTGGGGCCGTTGAAGCGGGACGTGGACGCGGCGCCGTTGACGTAGCCGGGCACATCAAGAACACCGGCAAACACGCTCAACACGCCGGCCGACGTGCGTCGCCAGATGACATGGCGGGCGGAGTCGGCCAAGTAGAGATTGCCTGCGGTGTCGACCGCCAGACCGCGAACCGCGCGCGGACCGGAAGCGGCGAGGGTGCTCACGCTCCAGGCCACGGGAGCGGTGATCGAGAACACCGCCGTGACCGAACCCTGATAGTTCGTGTCCTGGATGGTGGCGACAACCTCATAGGTGCCGTAGGCGGAGGGAGTCGTCGGCGAGCCGTCATAGGTGAAGGTCACCGCGAGCCCGGCCGGCGTGGTGGTGGCGACGGGGGATTTGGGCGAGCCGTCGAAGGGCGTGGACAGGCCGGACAACTCGACCGTGGCGGCGGCTTTCGCGATGGTGAAAACCGCGGCCAGCTCCCCCACCCCGCCAAGGTTTTCGGCGGTGAGCGTGACGTTGTAGACGCCGGCGAAAAGCGGCGTGCCCGAGATCACGCCGGTCTGGGTGTTGATCGCCAGTCCGGGCGGGAGGCCGGCCGCGCCGTAGGCGAGCGGACCATTGGAGGCGGTGATCGTGTAGCCCGCGAACGCGGCGCCGACCGCGCCGGAGGCGGTATTCACGCTGGTGATACGGGGCGCGGGGGCGAGCGTGCCGGCGCGGATGGCGTGGTTGCCGGCGTCGGCGACGAAGAACTCGCCGTTGGCGGGATTGACCGCGAGGCCGCGCGGGTTGCGCAGCCGGGCCGCGCCGGCGATGCCGTCCGCGCCGCCGGGCGTGATGGCGGTGCCCACGAAGGTGCGCACGGCGCCGTCGGTCGCGATGCGGCGCACGAGCTGGTTGGCGTAGTCGCTCACGTAGACGACGCCGGCCGAGTCCACCGCGACGCCGGCGGGATAAAAGAAGCGCGCGGACGAGCCGGTGGCGTCGAGCGAACCCGCCTGGCCGGCGGCGCCGGCGAGCGTGGTCACCGCGCCGTCGGAGGCGGCGATGCGGCGCACGGTCTGGTTGTTGAAATCGCCCACGAAGAGGTTGCCCGACGCGTCGGCGGCGAGGCCAAAAGGGCTGAAAAAACGCGCCGAGAGACGCGCGCCGTTGGTCGATCCGCTAAAACCCACCACGCCCGCGTAGAGCGACACGACCCCGGCCGGCGTGACGCGGCGGATGGTGTGCGAGCCAAACTCGGCGACGTAGAGATTGCCCGCGGCGTCGAGGGCGAGACCGGCGGGCTGGTTGAAGCCGATGGCAAAGGTGGTGACGGCGCCGGCCGCGGTGACGCGGCGAACCTCGCCGGCGGCAAAGTCGGACACGTAGATCACGGAACCGTCGGCCGCGACGGCGACGCCGACCGGCTCGTTGAAAAGAGCCTGCGCGCCGAACCCGTTGGTCGTGCCCGACTGGCCGGCCGAACCGGCGAGCGTGGTGACCGCGCCGGCGGCGGTGATCTTGCGCAAGGTGCGGTTGCCGCGATCCGCCACGTAGAGGTTGCCCGCGGCGTCGCGCGCCACGCCCCAGGGGTCGCGAAACCGGGCGTCGTAGGCCGTGCCGTCGGCGGCGCCGGCGGAGATCGCGCGACCGGCCGTCGTGGTCACGGCCAGCGTGCCGAGGTCGAGCGCGCGGATCTGGGCGTTGAGCGCGTCGGCGACGAGCAGGCGCCCGGCGACTGCGTCGTAGGCGAGGCCCTGGGGCTGGTTGAAACGCGCGGACGGGCCGGCGGCATCGACCGAGCCGGGCTGAAGGTAGACGCCCGCGAGCGTGGTGACGGCGCCCGCCGTAGTCACTTGACGGATACGGCAGCCGTTGGTGTCGGCGACGAGCAGGTGGCCGGCGGGCGAGAGCGCGAGGCCCTGGGGCTTGTCGAAACGCGCGGCGGAGCCGGCGCCGTCGGCCGAGCCCGCGAGGGTGGCGGAGCCGGCGAGGGTGGTCACCGCGCCGGTCGAGACGACGATGCGGCGGATGGTCTGGCCCTCGAAGTCCGCGACGTAGAGCAGCGTGCGATCGGCCGAGAGGGCGAGGGCGATGGGCCCGTGAAAGCGGGCGGCGGTTCCGGTGCCGTCGACGGTCGCTCCGGTGGTGACGGCGGTCCCGGCGAGCGTGGTCACCGCGCCGGTCGAGACGACGAGACGCCGGATGATGTGGTTGCCCGTGTCGGCGATGTAGAGCACGCCCGCGGCGGAGTCCAAGGCGAGGCCGGCGGGCGAACGAAAGCGGGCGGCGGCGCCGGTGGCGTTGGTCGACCCGGACTGGCCGGCGGTGCCGGCGAGCGTGGTCACCGAGCCCGTGGCGGAGATGCGGCGGATGAGGTGGCTGGCGGTGTCGGCAACGTAGAGCACGCCGTCGGAGGCGGCGGCGAGGCCGCCGGGGAAGTTGAAGCGCGCCGCCTGGCCCGCGCCGTCGGCCACGCCGGCCACGCCGGGCGTGCCGGCGTAGGTGGAGACCTGCCCCGCGGGCGTGAGGCGACGGATGGTGGAGTTGAAGGTGTCGGCGATGTAGACGTTGCCCGCGCCGTCGACCGCGACGGCGGAGGGACCGTCGAAGCTGGCGGCCGCGGCCGGTCCGTCCGCGCGGCCGGTGCCGGTGTAGCCCGCGTGGGTGGAGAGCGCCCAGGGCGGCGTGAGGTAGTTGGTGTTGGCCCGCGCCGCCGCCGCGCCGGCCAGGGCGAGCACGCAGAAAAAAAGGCCGCGAAAAAACGTCGCCGCGCGCGAGGGCCGGGCTGGGCGGCGAACGAGGACCGGCGGGCGCATGGGAGTGAGCATGGGCGAGGCGGCGGTCTTGGGCAAGCGACCGCTCAGACGTGGTCGGGGCCGCGCCCGGGGATGAGCGATTCGGCCAGTTGTTGATCCTGCTGCATCACGAGCCGGCGCTGCCGGTAGGCCTGGGCCTCGGCGGCGGCCTGGGCGCGGCGCAGCCACCAGGTGACGAGCCGATGGCGCGCCCCGCCGGGCGCTACCGAGCCGTCGGCGTCGAAACAGGCGCGGGCGAGGAAGCGACGGGCGAGCTTGGGCATGAAGCGCTCGACGAGGTCGTCCTCCAGGCTGGAGAAAACGCGCGTGCTGCCGGGGTCGCCCTGGCGGCCGGCGCGGCCCATGAGCTGGCGGTCGATGCGCGCGGATTCGTGGAGTTCGGTGAGGATGACGTGGAGCCCGCCCGCGTGGACCACACCGGAGCCGAGGCGGATGTCGGTGCCGCGGCCGGCCATGTTGGTCGCCACGGTGATGGCGTGGGGCTCGCCGGCGAAGCGCACGATGGCGGCCTCCTCGCGGTGGCGGTGGGCGTTTAGCAGGGCGAAGCTGAGGAAGCGGTCGCCGAGCAGGCGGCCGAGGTGCTCGCTGGCCGCGACGCTGCGCGTGCCGACGAGGAGCGGGCGGCCCTGGTCGTGCAGGCGCACGATCTCCTCGATGACCGCGGCCCACTTCGCGTCGGCGGTGGCGAACCACCGCGACGGCAGCGCCTCGCGGCGGCTGGGGCGGTGCGGCGGCACCACGAGGAGCGGACGCTCATACACGGCCCAGAACTCGGGCGCGGCCTCGGCGGCGGTGCCGGTGATGCCGGAGAGGTGGCGGAAGAGGCGGAAGAAGCGCTGAAAACTCAGCCGCGCGAGCGACTCGTTGGGCTGGGTGATCTCCACGCCCTCCTTGGCCTCGACGGCCTGGTGCAAGCCGAGGCGCCAGGAGCGGCCGGGCATGAGACGGCCGGTGGATTCGTCGACGATAACGACCTTGCCGTCGACGACGACGTATTGCTTGTCGCGCAGGAAAAAGTGCCGCGCCTGGAGCGACTGGGTGACGAGCGCGCCGATCCACGCGGGTTGGTGGTAGCGGGAGGGCGGGGCCTGCTCGCACCAGGCGGCGATGGCGGCGCGGCCGGCGGGGAGGAGGCGGGTTTCCTTGAAGCGCGTCTCCACCTCGTAGTGTTCGCCCGGCAGCAGGCCGGCGGCGAGCCGGTCGGCGGAGCGGCAGACGGCGACCATCTCGGGGTCCTCCTGCGGACGGCTGATGATGAGCGGGGTGACGGCCTCGTCGATGAGCTGGTTGTCGGCCTCGTCGACGATGGCGGTGTGGAGGCCGCGCTGCACGGTCTGGCCGGCGGCGGCGACGGCGGCGCGCGAGCGGATGAGGCGGGCGACGGTGCGGCGGCCGGGATCGGCGAGCGAGCCGAGCACGATGCGGTCGCGGAGGAAGTCGGCCACGATCTCCTTGCTCGTGGTGTAGACGATGTCGGCGGCGTAGGCGGCGCGGCGCTCGTCGGGCTTGAGCTCGGAGGTGACGGACGCGGCGCGCACGCCGCAGGCCTCGTAGAGGGAGGAGAGCGTGGCGGCGTCGCGGCCGGCGAGGTAGTCGTTGGCGGTGACGACGTGGAGCGGGCGGCCGCGCCAGGCCATGAGGGCGGCGGCGAGGCCGATGGTGAGGGTCTTGCCCTCGCCGGTCGCCATCTCGACGAGGCGGGCGCGGGCGAGGCCGAGCGCGCCCATGAGCTGCACGGGATGCGGGCGGAGCTTCAGGCTGCGGCGGGCCACCTCGGCGACAAGCGGGAGGGCGGCGGCGAAGCCTTCGTCCCAGTCCTTGGCGGGCAGGCGGCGCAGGCGCGCGCGCTCCGACGTCACGCGGGCGTGGAGCTCGGAATCGGAGAGAGTTTCCAACGCGCCGGCGGCGGCGAACAGCTCGTCGGCGCGCTCGCGCAGGCGGCGCGCCTCGACGGACCGGCTGCGCCAGGAGCCGTGGGCGCGGTGCACGAGCGCATCGAGGCCGACGGGCAGCTTTTCCGGCTTGGGCAGCTCGGTGCGGCGGACGTCGATGAGCGGGGCGGGCATGGGCGGCGGGAGGCGGCGCGCCTCAGATGCGGTAGCGGTTTTGCAGGAGCTGGCGGAAGTCGCGCGTCCACTGCACAAGCAGCGGGCGCCACGGGCGGGCGAAGCGCATCACGCCGAGGCGGCCCTGCCAGAGGAGCGGTCCCTCGCCGTCCTCGACGGCGGAGGAGTCGAGACGGCCGACGACGAGGAAGAAGGGCTGGTCGGCGCGGAGTCCGCGCGAATCGTCCTCGCGGGTGCGGACGGGGCCCTTGGCGTTCCAGCCGAGGGCGGGGCCGGGAAGCTGTTCCTGGCGGCCGGGCACGACGGCCCAGGAGCGCACGCCGACGGTGCGGCCGGAGGAGCCGCGGAAACGGACCTCGGCGCCTTCGCGGGCGGCGCCGAAGAGCGCGCCGGCGTCGTCCTGGCTGACGACGGAGAAGAATTCCCACTCGGGGCCGGGGCCGACGATCTCGCCGAGGCGGGTGCCGCGGGAAACGAGCATGCCGTCCCAGTCCTCGGTGCGAAGGGCCATCCAGCGGCCGGCGGCGGGCGCGCCGAGATCGAGCGCGGCGCGATCGGCCTCGAGACGGGCGACGACGGCCTCGGCGGCCTCGCGGCGCAGGCGCATGGGTTCGATGCCGGCGGCGAGCTGGGCGAGCATCTGGCGCTCGCGGGCCTCGACTTGGGCGAGCTCGGCGCGGGCTCCGGCGAGTTGCAGCTCGAGCTCGGGGCTCTCGAAGCGGACGAGTTTCTGGCCGGGCGCGACATCGCGGCCGCTGGGCGTCTGCAACTGCGCGACCCAGCCGGTGACGGGCGTGTTGACATCCATCGAGCCGGCGGCGCGCACCAGGCCGGGCGCGCGGAAGTGGTCGGGCATGGGCACGACGGCGAGGAAGAGCAGCACCACGGCCACGCCGCCGCCGGCCCAGGCCCAGGCGCGGCGACGGGCGCGCTCGATGCGCGGTTCGCGGCGGAGGTAGCGCAGGCCTTTGACCACGGGCAGGACGAAGGCGCCGAGGAAGGCGAGCAGGGCGGCGAGCAGACCGAGGCCGAAGTAGCGGTCGGCGACGAAGAGGATGATGGCGACGGTGACGAAGAGACGGTAGATGCTGCTAGCCGCGCCGAAGACCGAGAGACCGACAGCTTCGCCGCGGGTGCGCGCGGGGCTTTCGAGGTCGTTGACCTTGAGCGCGTGCTTTTCCCACAGGTGCATCCACTGGCGGTTGGCGCGGGGCTGGAGATTAGGGGCGTCGGCCAGGTCGGAGAGAATGTAGTAGCCGTCGAAGCGGAGCAGCGGGTTGAGGTTAAACAGCAGGGTCGAAACGGAGGCCACGACCATGGTGTTGTAGGCGAGGCTGTTCAGGGTGCCCGGTCCGGTGCCGGCCCAGACGAAGGCGGCGATGGCCGCGTAGGCGAGCTCGGGAATCATGCCGCCGGCGCCGACGACGACGCGTTTCCAGCGTTCGCGAAAAGCCCACGCGGCGGTGGCGTCGACGTAGGGGACCGGGGTGAAGACCATGAGCATGAGGCCCATGGTGTGGACCTCGCCGCCGAAGGCCTTGACGGCGTAAGCGTGGCCGAACTCGTGGATAAGTTTGGCGAGGGCGAACGCGGCGTAGAGGAGCAGGAGGTTGCCCGGCGCAAGCACGGACTGGGATTGGTCGTGGGCGCGGTCCCAGTTGGCGACCACGATGCCGAGACCGGCGAGCACGAGGGCGAGCCAGCCCGCCGCGGCGGGCTTGGTGGCGAGCCAGCGCATGGCGGGCCAGGTGCGGTTGAGCAGGCGGTCTGGATCGAAGAGCCGGACGCGCAGGAAGAAGATGCCGAAGAGCTGGGCGATGAACTCCTGGCGCCGGCGTTTCTGGTGGCGCTCGAAGAGGCGCGCGGTGTCGGCCGCCGAGTCGCCCATGAGGAGGTTGGCCTGGTAGAGCTGGGCGAGGAGATTGACCACCTCGCCCTGGCCGGGGGCGGTTTCGGGACTGCGGCGCACGCAGTCGGTCCAGATCTCCTCCACCGTGCGGGTGCCGTCGAGCCGGGCCACGAAGTCGTAGGCCTCGGAGCGGAAGCGGAAGAACTGGTTGGTGAACCCGTCCTGGGCGACGTGCCAGCGCTCGCCGCGGAAGGTCTGGCGGCGCAGCGCCACGGAGGGCCGCAGCCGGAGGCGCTGCCCGGCCACGCGGTGCCAGGATTCGGAAAAGATCGCGCGCGTTTGTTCGCTCATGCGGCGGGGTGGCGGGGTCGGATCGAAAAAGGGTTTACCACCAGAGTTTCAGGCGGAGGAAGTCGACCAGGCGATGGGTGGCGATCCACGCGAGGGTGCGGGAGCTGCTCTCGACCTTGGCCACGCCGCTCATGCCGGGGCGCAGCCAGTCGGGCCGGGCCTCGCGCAGTTCGCCGCGGACGACGAAAACGTTGCCCTCGCGCTCGACCTGGGCGGCGGGCTCGATGCGGTCGATGGCGACGGAGAACGTGTCCTCGGGCCGGGTGGTGAAGGCGATCTCCGCGCGCTTGCTGTCGGCCACGAGGTCGACGTCGCGCTCGGGCACGCGCATCTCGACGTAGAGGCCTTCGAGGCGGGAGACCTTCATGAGCACGTCGCCCGGACGCAGCGGGGCGCCGATGCGTTCGCGCAGGTCGCCCTCGACCACGACGCCGTCGAAGGGCGCGCGCATCTCGGCGCGGGCGAGGCGATAGTCGATCAGCTCCAGGCGGGCCTGGGCCTGGGCGAGACCGGCGCGGGCGGCGCGCAGGTCGGCGAGCTTGCCGTCGGCCTCGGCGCGCTCGGATTCGCTGGTGAAGCGCTGGCGCTCGGCCAGGGCCGCGGCGCGCTCCACGAGGAGGTCGCTGCGATCGAGCGAGACGAGCAGGTCGCCCGCGCGCACAAGGTCGCCGGGGCGGGCGTGCACCGCGCCGAGGTAGCCCTCGAAAGGCGCGGGCAAGTGCAGCAGGGCGTCGGCGCGAACGATGAAGTTGGCGTTCACCCGGTAGGGCAGCGGCACGAAGAGTGAAAAGGCCAGCACCACGGCGCCGGCTAGGGCGCCGACCTTCAGCCACGTCTGGCGCGGGCCGAGGAAACCGGCCAGCCAGACGCGGGAGTCCGCCGCCCAGCGCGCGCCAAACCAGCGGTCGTTACGGTGCAGGTCGTCGAGACGGCGCGCCACCTGGTCGGCGACCACGCGCAGAGCGAGGGCGTCGTTTTCGCCAAACAGGGGCGCGTCGGCGGGACGCTCCAGGGTGATCACGCCGCGGCCTTCGCCGTCGACGCGCAAGGGCACGGAGAGGACGGAGGCGAGGCGCTCGTGGGCGGCGTAGATCTCGTGGTCGCGGAGGACGGCGTCGCTTTCCGGCCAGGCGGGCCAGGCGATCTCCTCGTCCTGCTCGGCGGCCTCCTCCATGGCGGACTCGAGTTTTTGCACGGCGTCCATGCGCCGTTCGAAACGGTCGGTGCCGCTCACCGCCTTGGCGCGGATGATGGCGCCCTCGCGCCAGCCGAGACTGACGCGGGTGCAGGCGTGGCGCGCGGCGAGCTCGTTGACCAAGGCCATCGACACGGAGAGGAACCGAGTGTGGACGTTGGTGGCGGCGAGGATTTCGAGGGCCTGGGCGTAGTCGGCCACCTCGCGCCGCACGCGCTCGAGCTGGCGCTGACGCTGGTAAAGCAGGGGCGTGTCGACCGCGAGGCGGAGCACGGAAGCGGCGCGCTCGAGGTCCTCGATGTTTCCGGGGCGAAGCGCGACGGCGAGCAGGCAAGCGTCGGCAGACTCACCGGTGGCGAGGGCGAGCAGAAGCAGGCCGGGCAGGCCGTCGGCGGGCGCCAAGCCATAGAAACCGCCCTCGCGCAGGGCGCGTTCGGCGCCTTCGTTGAAGCCCGGGTTCTGCGGGCCAAAGGGAAACTCGCGCCCTTCGGGCCAATTGCCCGCGGTGCGCCAGACACCCTCGACTTTGGCAAAGACACGCGCGGTTTCGGCGGCGCCGAGTTCGGCGCAGGTTCGGGCGAAGAGGGCCCAGAAGGCTTTCGCAGGTCCGTCGAACAGCCGACACGCCTCGAGGCGGGCGTAGGTTTCACTCGGGGCGGCGCCGAAGCGGGAAGACGACTGCATGCGGGGGAAGGGCGGGAAATAAGAAGCTTGGCTAGGTAAGCGTGCCTAGCCTGATCAAAATTTTCGCGGACCTTAGGGGGTGCGCCTCAGTTATTCCAAGAACTTTGCCACTCGTGTTTCACTTCTTTTTCAACAGCGGCCTTGCCGCGTCCCGTTTCGTGTTGCGAGATGCCTATCTGTTGCGCGTCGCCAAAGGCGCTTGCCCACCCCGCCCTCCGCTCCGCCACATCCCGACTCTTTCCCCGCATGTCCGCCCTCCTCCGCCCCGCCGCCTTCGGAGCGCTTTCCGCGCTTCTTTTCGCCACCGCGCGCGCCGACGCGCCCTCCCCC